>DRMV01000028.1 GCA_011322445.1 Chloroflexota bacterium
AGAAGTTCAGCAACGATGAGGTCTTTGATTTGGGTGATGCGTTCTGTGGTAGACTTCATTTGGGAGTCCTTTGGTGAGAGATAGATGATGCGTTTATCTCTGTTATACCAGAGGACTCCTTTTCTACAACATTTGAGTGCTCCCTTTGAGACTTGTCTTTTGCCTGGTTCTCCGTTACAATCGGCCCCGCCAACCCCTGCTGGAGGAAACACGATGGCTGCTGAGTTGCCTGAAATGACCACCGACCGCTTCGAGGAAGAGGTTTTGCAGAGCGATTTGCCCGTGTTGATTGATTTCACCGCGGAGTGGTGTGCCCCCTGCAAGATGCTCGACCCTCTCGTGGCCGAACTGGCTGAGGAGTGGGTGGGGCGCGCCAAAGTGTTCCAGATGGATGCTGACAAGAATACCGACCTGCTGGTGCAGTGGCGCATTATGGGCGTGCCGACCCTTGCCCTCTTCAAAGGTGGTAAAATTGTGGCACGCATGACTGGTTATAAACCCAAGAAGGCCATCATCAAGAAGTTTGGCAAGCATCTTTCGTGATAGCCTTGACAATGCTTCGGCGCGTAGGTAAAATTCGGGGGCGCTAAGGCGAAAGGCGCCGAGGTAGCTCAGTTGGTAGAGCAGCGGACTGAAAATCCGCGTGTCGCCGGTTCGATTCCGGCCTTCGGCACTGAATAAGCGGGCGTAGTTCAGTTGGTAGAACGCCTCCTTGCCAAGGAGAAGGTCGTGGGTTCGAGTCCCATCGCCCGCTCCACGCACGATGTAAGGCAAAGGGCTGAGGGCAGGTGGCTGGCACACAGCCGTTTGCCTTCAGCCCAAAGTTTTCTTGGCGACGTAGCCAAGTGGGAAGGCAGGGGCCTGCAAAGCCCTGATTCGCGGGTTCGAATCCCGCCGTCGCCTCTCTGCCCCTCGCCCCGCGAGGGGCATTTTGTTTCTGCCCCCGTGGTATGATAAATGCCAGCCAAGGGAGAGAAACCACAGAGATTACGCAGATGCCGCAGAAAATATCTGTGAAATCTGCGTAATCTGTGGTTTACTTCCGAAACACAAGCGAGGTGAGCGATGGCGCAGCCGGATTTCTGCGAAAAATTCTCTCTGGAAGGCCGCGTGGCGCTGGTGACGGGCGGGGCGGGGCTGCTCGGCGAGCAGTTTTGCCACACCCTGGCTGCGGCGGGCGCCGCCGTGGCCGTGGTAGATCTTTCCCCCGAAGGCGCGCGCCGGGTTGCAGAGGGCATTCAGGCCGCTGGCGACCAGGCTCACCCCTACACGGTGGACATTACCGACCCTGCAGCCGTCCGCGCCGCCGTGGACGACATCCGCACTCGCTGGGGCAGGCTGGATGTGCTGGTCAACAGCGCCGCCCTCGACCCCAAAGTCAGCGCCGAGGGCGCGGTGCGCTCGTCTTCCGCCTTTGAAGATTTCCCCCTGGAAACCTGGCGGCAGGCGCTGGACGTCAACCTGACGGGCATGTTCATCGTCACCCAGGCCGTGGTGCGGGTAATGAGCCAGCAGGGGAAGGGCAGCATCATCAACATCTGCTCCACCTACGGGCTGGTGGGCCCCGACCAGCGCATTTACCAGAAGCCTGGCCAGCCGCCGCAGTTCAAGCCGGTGTATTACACCGTCACCAAGGCCGCCGTGCTGGGCTTTACCCGTTACCTGGCTACCTACTACGCGGGCACCGAAATCCGCGTTAATGCCCTCACGCCCGGCGGGGTGTATAATCGCCAGGATGAGGCCTTTGTGCAGGCTTACAGCGCCCGCACCGTCTTGGGACGCATGGCGCGCAAGGACGAGATGAACGGCGCTTTGCTGTTCCTGGCTTCCGATGCTTCCTCTTATATGACCGGCGCCAACCTGGTGGTAGACGGCGGCTGGACGGCGTGGTGAGGTGGCGATGCCCGAAGTCTTAGCCATCATCCCCGCGCGGGGCGGCTCCAAATCCATCCCGCGCAAGAACATCAAGCCCTTTGCCGGCCACCCGCTGATTGCCTATAGCATTGCCGCCGGGCTGCAGGCCGAAAGCGTGACGCGGGTCATCGTTTCCACCGACGACGACGAAATCGCTGCCGTGGCGCGGGAATACGGCGCGGAGGTGCCCTTCCGCCGCCCCGCTGAACTCGCCCAGGATGCCACCCCCGACCTGCCGGTCTTCACCCACGCCCTGGCGTGGCTGGAAGAGCGCGAAGGCTACCGCCCCGACCTGGTGGTGCAACTGCGCCCGACCACGCCGGTGCGCCCGCCCGACCTGATTGATCGCGCCGTGCGCCTGCTGCAACAGCACCCGGAAGCCGACTCGGTGCGCGGCGTGGTGCCTTCCGGCCAAAACCCCCACAAAATGTGGCGCATCGCCGAAGATGGCCGCATGATCCCCCTGTTGGAAGTGCCCGGCATCGCCGAACCCTACAACGCCCCCCGCCAGAGCCTGCCACCGACTTACTGGCAGACCGGCCACATTGACGTCATTCGCCCGCGGGTGTTTGCCACCGGCAGCATGAGCGGCAAAATTATTTTGCCCGTGGTGCTGGAACGCGAGTACACCGTGGATCTGGACACTCCCCTGGACTGGTTGTGGGCGGAATGGCTGGTGCGCTATGTCGGGATGCCCATGGTGTGGCCTGGCCGTCAGCCGCGCCCCATGCCGCAAAAGGTTCGCTTAGTAGTGCTTGATTTTGACGGCACGCTCACTGACGACCGTGTGTGGGTAGACGAAACCGGCCGCGAAATGGTGGCCGCCCACCGCGGCGATGGCTTCGGCATCGCCCGCCTGCGGGAAGCCGGAGTGCAGGTGGTCATCCTCTCTCGGGAAACCAACCCCGTGGTGACGGCCCGCGCCCGCAAACTGGGCGTGCCTGTCTTCCAGAGCGTGACCGACAAGGCCGCAGCCATGCGCTCGCTGCTGGAAAAATACGACATCCCCGCGGAAGAGGCCGTTTTCGTGGGCAACGACGTCAACGACCTGCCCGCCTTCAAGGAAGTCGGCTGGGCGGTAGCCGTGGGCGATGCCCACCCCGACGTGCAGCGCGCCGCCGATTGGGTGCTTTCCAAACCCGGCGGCCATGGCGCGGTGCGCGAACTGTGCGACCTTATCCTTGATCGCCGCGACGCCGCGGCATAGCACGTTTCAAAATCAATGTCCTGAGCGGAAGCGCCGTAAGGCGCTGGAGTCGAAGGACGCTTTTTGACAGGATAGGCGTTCGTGCTTTACTGTGTTTTCCCACGCGCTGAGTGGAAGTGCGAGCGTCAGCGAGCGCTGTAGTCGAAGCGCACTGTGCTCAGCGCGGCACTTTGCTTGCCAAATCGGTGTCCATCGGTGAAATCGGTGGATTGACCTATCCCTTCGTTTGGAGGTTCTTCCATGTCCCCTGAAATTCGCATCGGCGACCGGCTGGTGGGTGAAGGCCATCCTACCTACATCATCGCCGAAATCGGCATCAACCACAACGGCAGCGTAGATATTGCCAAACTGCTCATCGATGCCGCGGTCAAGGCCGGCGTGGATGCGGTCAAATTCCAGAAACGCACCCCCGAAATCTGCACGCCCCGCGACCAGTGGAACAAGATGCGCGAAACTCCCTGGGGCTACATCCGCTACATTGATTACCGCCACAAGGTGGAATTTGGGCAGGACGAATACCAGGAAATCGACCGCTACTGCCGTGAAAAAGGCATTACCTGGTTTGCCTCGGTGTGGGACGAGCCTTCGGTGGATTTTTTGGAGCAGTTCAACCCCGTGGCCTACAAAATTCCTTCGGCAGCGCTGACCGACCACAACCTGCTGCGCCACGTGCGCGCCACCGGCAGACCGATGATTATTTCTACCGGCATGTCGACCATGGAGCAGATTCGCGCCGCGGTGGAAGTCGTGGGTACGGACGATCTGGTCATTATGCACGCCACCAGCACCTACCCCTGCGAGCCCGAAGAACTCAACCTGCGCATGATTCAGACCCTCAAGCAGGAATTCCCCAACGTGCCCATCGGCTACTCCGGCCACGAGGTCGGGCTGGTGACCACCGCTGTGGCGGTGGCGCTGGGCGCGTGCATGGTGGAACGCCACATCACGTTAGACCGCGCCATGTGGGGCAGCGACCAGGCGGCTTCGGTGGAACCCGGCGGCCTGCAGAAACTGGTGAAATACATCCGCGTGACCGAGCGCGCTTTAGGCGACGGCGTCAAACGGGTGTATGAATCCGAAATGCCCGCGCTGCGCAAACTGCGGCGGGTGGGGTTGCAGTAGGTGGAGGCGATAGTGCGCGGGCGAGTACGTTTTTGGGGCTTGCTCATCCTTTGGGCAGCAGTAGCGGCAGGTTGCAGACCTGCCGCTTCTGGCATCCGGCAGGCAACGGCGGTGGGAACGGCTTCCCTTGGAGGGCAGCCTTCGCCCACGGCTACCCTGCCGCCCCCCACGGTGACGCCTTCCCCACAGCCTTCCCCTTCGCCGACGCTCACCCCCACCCCGACGCGCACGCCGCCGCCTTCCCCCACCCCGTGCGCTGCGGAAGTCTGCGTGTTGCCTTGGCGCTTTCCGTTGCGCCGCCCCATTGCCCTCCCTGACAGCAGCGCCATTGCGCCGACGTACCCTTTCGGCTCTGATTACCACGGCCTGCGGCACGCGCACCATGGCGTGGATATGGAAAACCCTCGCGGCACCCCGGTGCTTGCCGCTGCCGATGGCGAGGTGGTGTTTGCGGGAACGGACACGCAAACGCTGTTGGGGCCGGTACTGGATTTTTACGGCCAGGCCGTGGTGTTGCGGCATGACCTCGCCGGGGCGGGGCAGGCGGTTTATACGCTTTACGGCCATTTGGATACGGTCGCGGTGCAGGTGGGGCAAACGGTGGCCGCGGGAACGGTCATCGGCACGGTGGGCAGCCGCGGTGTGGCGGTAGGCCCGCATTTGCATTTCGAGGTGCGCCTGGGGGAAAACGCCTACGATGCCGTTCAGAATCCGGTGCTTTGGCTGCGCCCGCTGGCAAAGGGTGACGGCGCTTTGGCTATGCGTCTGACCGATGGGAAAGGGACCCCGCGGCACCTGACCGACATTGTGGTGCGCGGCGTGGATGCCGGGCTGCCAACGCTTTACCCGCAAACTTATGCCACGGCCGACCTGTCAGGCGACCCCCGGCTGCACGAAAATCTAGCCCTCGGCAGCCTGCCCGCCGGGCGCTATGAGGTGGAAATCACCTGCTGCGGACGCCTGTTTCGCCGACAAATCGTGATTCAGCCTTACCGCCTGACCTTTGTTCGCCTTGCCCTTCCATAAAAGGGGGAGCATCCTAAAAACGCCCCGACTATCCGACCACCCGACTATTCGACTATCCGACGACTCAATGATTCCCCGCTTCTCTCGCGGAAACGTGTATAATCAAAGCATGTTCCGCTTCTACAAACCCATCGAAGTGCGCTTCAGCGACCTGGATGTGTTAGGGCACGTCAACAATGCCCGGTACCTGACCTACATGGAGCAGGCGCGGGTGGCCTATTTTCGAATGCTCCGCCTGCGCAAGCCCAACGAGCCGCGGGTGGGCTTCATCCTTGCCAGCGCGCACATTGACTTCCGCCGCCCCATTTTGATGGATTCGCAAGTGCGGGTGGGGGTGCGGGTCACGCGCCTGGGCGACAAAAGCTTCACCATGGCTTACCGCCTGGAAGACGCCGTCAGTGGGGAGGTTTTTGCTACCGCCGAGACGGTGCAGGTGAGTTTCGATTACGAAAAGCAGCGTTCTATTCCGCTGCCCGATGCCTGGCGGCAGGCCATGGCCTCTTTTGAACACATTCCCTCCTATGAGGAGCCCCGCGCATGAGCCTTCCCCCTATTGACACCGATTTCTTGCAGGCTTTTCTGACCGATTTGCTCAACACGCCCAGCCCTACGGGGTTTGCTCATCGGGCGATTGACCTGACTTATCGCACCTTGCAAACCGTTTTACCGGAAGCCGACCTGCGGGTGACGCCCAAAGGCGCTTTGGTGGCCCGCTGGGAAGTCCCTGCTTCGGCAGCCCCCTGTGCCCTGACTGCCCATGTTGACACCCTTGGCGCGGTGGTGAAGGAAATCAAGTCCAACGGGCGGTTGAAGTTGAGCCGGGTAGGTAGCTTCCCCTGGAATTTCGTCGAAGGCGAAGAGGTATGGGTGCACCCGATGGAAGGGGAGCCTGTGCCCGGCACGTTGCTGCTGACGGCGGCTTCGGTGCATGTGTATGGTAAGGAAGCCTACGATGCCAAACGCGACGACGACCACATGGAGGTGCGGCTGGATGCTGTGGTGCACTCGGAGGAAGACGTCGCGGCCTTGGGCGTGCGGGTAGGCGATTTTGTCTCGTTTGAGCCGCGAGTGCGCTGGCACAACGGCTTCGTGCGTTCCCGCCACCTGGATGACAAAGCCGCGGTGGCCTGTGTGGTGGCAGCGGCAAAGGCGCTGCACGACGCCGGGCTGCAGCCCGCCCGCACCACTTACCTGCACATCAGCAATTACGAAGAAGTGGGCCACGGCGCGGCTGCGGGCTTGCCTGCTGAGGTTGCCGAACTGGTTTCGGTCGACATGGCCGCGGTGGGCAAAGGCCAGACCAGCGACGAGTTCCACGCGACCTTGTGCGTCAAAGATAGCAGTGGGCCGTATCACTATGGCTTGAGCCGCAAACTGCGCTTGCTGGCTGAGGAAAACGGCATTCCTTACAAAGTCGATGTTTACCCCCATTATGGCTCCGATGGCGAAGCGGCCTGGCGCGCCGGCCTGGATGCCGCGGTGGCGCTCATCGGGCCGGGGGTGGATGCTTCCCACAATTACGAGCGCACCCACATGGATGCCTTGCAGGCCACCACCCGCTGGCTGCTGGCCTATCTTTTGAGCGGCTAATTCTGCCGGTGCCCCCTGGCGCATTTGGGGCTTTTGCCTCCGCGGGATGCCTGGCAGGCAGCCTTCGCGAAACCCAACACCAAAGCATTTGGCAGTCAAGGCTTCATCTTCGGGCGCAACATCACGAGACTGCGGCGGCACCCCGGCCACGGCTGGCGTGGCGCTCTTCGAGACAGGAAGCGGTTTGAAATATGGGCACTAAAAAATCTTCTTTTCACATCCCCGCCGAAAGGCTTTATCGTTTGGTGAGGGAACTCAACGCCGACCTGGAACTGCGCGCCGTCTTGAAACGGGCGATTGCCCTGACCCTGGAAACTGTGGGCGGGAACGCGGGTAGCATCATTGTGGTGGATGAGAGCGGTCAGGTGCTCTCCGCGGCAATTTTGCAAGACGGCCGCCTTTACGATAACACGACGTTCCAGCTAAAAGCCATGCTGGGGCACGGCCTGGCGGGGTGGGTTTTCCGCACGGGTGAAGCGGCTTTGGTGCCCGACACCTCGGCCGATGAGCGGTGGATGCCGATGTTGCGCGACGATGACGCCTCAGATCGCCGCTCGGCCATTTGTGTGCCGCTTGTGGTCAAGGATCAGCGAGTAGGCGTTTTTACGGTGGTGCATCCCCAGCCGCATGCTTTTACCGAAGAGCATTTGGCAGGGGTGCAGGCGATGGCCAACCTGGTAAGCCCGGTCGTGATGAACGCCTTGCTCTATGCTCAAAGCCGCCGCCAGGCGCGCTTGATGCGGGCCTGGGCGGAAAGCGCAATGGTCATTTCCGAGACGCTGGATGCGGCGCAAATTATCGAGCGCATGTTGGAACAGGTGGGGCGGGCGCTGCGCACTGAGGCCGTGGCTCTGGCTTTCCAGGACACGACCAGTGAGGTTTGGGTCGTGACCGACGCGGTGGGAGTGCTGAGCGACCGGTTGATGGGTGTGCGCTTGCCGGGTTCTTCTGCCGAGGCTGATGTGCCTCAATGCCCTTCCTTGGAGCCTTTGCGCACGTTGGGGGCGCGCGCCATGACCTGCGCCTTGCTCCCCATCGAGGAAGGCCCGGCAGGGGCGCTGATTGCTGTCAACCCCGTGGAAGGCCGTTTCCGCGACGATATGGTTTCGTTGCTGGAAGGCCTCGCTAATCTCACCGGTACGGCCTTGCGCCATGCCCGGCTGTTTTCCGCACTGCGGGAAGCCCACGAGCAATATCGCGCCCTTTTCAATGACACACTGGACTGGATTTTCATCACTGACCTGCACGGACGGGTCGTGGAAGCCAACAAGCGTGCCAAAGAGGATCTGGGCTACCGCTGGGAAACGTTGCGGGCCGGCACGCTGCCGATCACCGGCGTGCACGACCTGCCTACCGGCATCTTGCCCGATGCCCTGGATGAAATTCCCGAGTCGCCCCCGCTGACGTATGAGTCGGAAGTGCACACTCCCGGCGACGAGCGTATTCCCGTCGAGGTGTACGTGCGGCGGGTGAGTTTCCGGGGGGCGCCGCACTTGCAGTGGATTTTGCGCGATATTACCGAGCGCAAGCGCCTTGATACCCTGCGTGACGACTTGCTCGCCATGCTTTACCATGACCTGCGAGCCCCCCTTTCCAGCATCGGCATGAGCCTGGAACTGCTGGAGCAGGCATGCACGAGCGGTGACGGCGATGCCCAGGAACTGATCAAGATCGCCCGCCGGGCGACGGCGCGCCTGGAGCGCCTGAGTTCGAACATGCTGGACCTGAGCCGTCTGGAAGCCGGGCAAATGCCCCTCAAACGCGAGGCGGTGCAGCCCCAAACGCTGATGAGTGAGGCCCTGGAAGTCATTGCGCCGCACGCCGAGCAGCGCCAGCAGACGGTGCGGCTGGAGCTTTCCGCCGACTTGCCGCCTGTGAGCGCCGACCGCGAGATGATTCGGCGGGTGCTCATCAACTTGTTGGAGAACGCGGTCAAATACTCGCCGCCCGGCTCGCACATTCGGGCTGGGGCGCGCCGGGAAGGCCCAATGGTGCGCTTCTGGGTGGCCGACAACGGGCCGGGCATCCCCAAGGAAGAGCAGGAACGCATTTTCCATAAGTACGACCGCGGCAGCGCCAAACGTGGCAAGGGGTTGGGGCTGGGGCTGGCTTTCGCCCGCCTGGCGGTTCAGGCCCACGGCGGCACCATTGGCGTGGAAAGCGAACCGGGCCAGGGGGCGTTGTTCTGCTTCACCTTGCCGGTGGCCGAGGAGGAAACGCCGTCGGCGTAGCGGTTCCGAATTTACCCTTTCTGGAGGCAAAATCTCCCATGCAAGAGATTGCGACCAATGTGTTTTTGCTCAATGACTATCGCGGCGTGGTGCCGGGTGTGATTGTGCGCAAGGAAGGCACGGTGTTGGTCGATTCCCCGCCGTGCCCGCAAGATAGCCGCCTGTGGCGCGCCCGTTGCCGCAACCTCGGCGACAGTTTGAACATGCTTCTCGTTTATCTGGATGCCCACGCCGACCGTACGTTGGGCGCGCGCATGTTAGAAGTGCCGGTGGTGGCGCACGAGCACACGGTGCAGGTCTTCCGCAACCGGGCGGCGATTTTTCGCGTCCAGGGCAACCCGCGCGGCGAGGCCTGGGAACGCTGTGCCCAGATTTCCAACATGCGTTGGGCGCCCCCCCAGATGGGCATTACGCATCGTCTGGAAGTGTATTGGGATGAAGCGCCGATCATCATCGAGCACCACCCCGGGCCGCACCCGGGCGCGCTGTGGGTCATTTTGCCCGACCAGCAGGTGATCTTTGTGGGCGATGCGGTCACTGTGCATCAGCCGCCTTTCCTGGCGCATGCCGACCTGCCCCTTTGGATCGAAGCGATTGACCTGTTGCTCGCGCCCGACCATCGGGACTTCCTCATCGTCGGCGGGCGCGAAGGCTTGGTGCCCGGCTCGGCGCTGAGCCACATGCGCACTTTCCTGGAAACCACCCACCAGCGGCTGGAAGCCCTGGCCGCCCAAAAGGCCACGCCCGAAGACGCCGCGGCCCTGGCCCCCGACCTGCTGGCAATGTGGGATTTCGACAGCACCCACGAGCCGGACCTGGCCGATTTCTACCTTGCCCGGCTGCGTCAGGGTTTGCAGCGCTACTTTGCCGCGCGTTACGTCGCTCGCACCCACGGGCACCACACTCCCCAGAGGATGGACTGAGATGGCTCAACTTCTCGTCTGGGGCGACCACCCCGAACCGTGGCCGCCCTATCAGCCTGCCTACGAACTCACCCGTGGCGATGTGGTGGAAAGCATCCACGATGCCGCCATCGCCGTGGTCGATGCCCAGGGCAACCTGCTGGCTGCGCATGGCAACCCCTTCGTGTTCACTTACCTGCGCTCCTCGGCCAAACCCTTCCAGGCGCTGCCCTTCATTGAGGACGGCGGGCACAAGCATTTCGGCCTCACGCCTGAAGAGATCGCCATCATCTGCGCGTCGCATTCCGGCACCGACGAGCACGTCCGGGTGGTCAGCGGCATTCAAGCCAAAGTGGGCCTGCAGGAAAGCCAACTGCAATGCGGCGTCCACCCGCCCTATCACCAGCCCACCGCGGTGGCGCTGGAATGCCGCGGCGAAGCCCCCACCCCCAACCGCCACAACTGCTCCGGCAAGCACACCGGCATGTTGGCGCAGGCCGTCTTTCACGGCTGGCCGACCGAAAATTACCTCGACATCGAGCATCCCGTGCAGCAGCGCATTTTGCACGCCTTTGCCGAAATGTGCGGGCTGGACGCCGAGGCCGTGCACCTCGGCACCGACGGCTGCTCCGCGCCTAACTTTTCTCTGCCCCTCTACCACGCGGCCTACGCCTACGCCCGCCTGGCCGACCCGCGCGGCCTGCCGCCCCGTCGCGCGGCTGCGCTGGAAACCGTCTTCGCTGCGATGACCGGCAACCCCTTCATGGTGGGCGGCCCCGGGCGCTTTGACACCCGCTTCATGGAAGCCGCGGGCGGCACGATGCTTTCCAAAGCCGGGGCGGAAGCCTACCAGGGGCTGGCGCTCAAGCCGGGCGTGGTGCCCGGGGTGGAAAGCGGTGTGGGCATTGCCATCAAGATCGCTGATGGCGACGGCAAGGGTCGCGCCCACCCCGCAGTGGTGCTGGAAGTGCTGCGCCAACTCGGCGCGCTCGACGACGCGCTCGCGGAAGCCCTGGCCGACTTCGGCCCGCGGCTCACCCTCACCAACTGGCGCAAAATCCCCGTGGGCGAGGGCAGGCCATGCTTTACGCTGGAGGGCGAGATTGGCTGAGCGCGAAAAAGCCGCCTTCCCTCCGCCGGAAGCCCTGCGCCCCAAAGCCCTGGAAGTGCACCGCCGCCTGCTGGCCCACTTCGGCGAGCCGGTCTGGCGGCAGCCCCTGCCCCCGCTGGACGAACTGGTCTCCACTATCCTTTCCCAAAACACCAACGACAACAACCGCGACCGCGCCTTCTTCGCCCTCAAGGCCCGCTACCCTTCGTGGGAAGCCGTGCGTGATGCCCCCACCGAGGAAGTCATCGAAACCATCCGCCCGGCGGGGCTGGCGAATCAGAAGGGGCCGCGCATCCAAAACGTGCTGCGGCAAATCACCGCCGAGCAGGGGTGGCTCACCTTAGATTACCTCTCGGAGATGCCGCCCGACGAAGCCAAACGCCACCTCACCCGCTTCAAAGGCGTGGGGCCGAAAACCGCGGCCATCGTGCTGCAATTTTCCTTAGGCAAGCCCGCCTTCCCGGTGGACACCCACATCTACCGCGTCACCGGCAGGTTGGGCTTGCGCCCGCCCAAAATGAGCCGCGAAGCCGCGCATGATTTTCTCGAAAAAGTCTTCCCGCCCGAAACCTACTACGACGCCCACCTCAACCTGATTCGCTTGGGGCGGGAAATCTGCACCGCCCGCAAGCCGCACTGCGCCGAGTGCCCGTTGCGCGACCTGTGCGACTTTGCCCGACAGCAGGAGGTTTCCCCATGACCGACTGGCTGGAAATTCTGACCGCCGAGGGGGTGCCCTGGGCGCTGTATGATGCCCGGGGCCAGAGGCTTGCGGCTGCCGAAGCCGAGAATGTCCCTGCTGCTCCCCCGGCGGGTGTGCCCTGGCCGCCGTCCGCGCCCACCGAGGCCGAGTGCCCCGGCGTGGCGCCTTGCCGCCTGTACCCCCTGGAAGACGGGCGGGTGTTGGTCGTGTGGGGGGCTTCCCGCCGCAGTCTGGCCGCCGCGCTGGAAGCCGAGCGCGCCCGCCTGCCGAAATTCATTTCCACCCTCACCCACGAACTGCGCCTGCCGCTGACCTCCATCAAAGGCTATGCCGACCTGCTGGTCAAGGGCGTGATGGGGCCGGTCAGCGAGCAACAGGCGCAGTTCCTTGGCGTCATCCGCAACAATGTGGAGCGCATGGCCACGCTCATCGAGCGGGTTTCCGAAATGGGCAAACTGGAATCGGGACGCCTGCGCCCGAAACGCGAGCCGCTGGCCCTCAAGCAGGCGGTGGAAGCCGTGGTGGCGAAATACCGCCCGCTGTGCGAAGAGAAGGGGCAGACTCTGGAAGCCGACCTGCCTTCTGGCCTGCCGGTGGTGTTGGGCGATACGGCGCGGGTGGTGCAAATTCTGGAGGCGCTGCTCGACAACGCCCACAAATACGCCCCCGAGGGTGGGCACATCCGTGTGCACGCCGCGGCGACGGAAGGCGGCGTGCAGGTCACGGTGTGCGACGATGGCCCCGGCATTGCCCCGGAAGACGCGCCGCGCGTGTTCGAGGCTTTCTTCCGCTCCGAAATTCCCGAAGTGCGCGAACACCCCGGCTGGGGGCTTTCGCTGCATGTGGCGAAGCAACTGGCGGAGGGCATGGGCGGGGCGCTGGGCTTTGACGCGCATCCCGAAGGCGGCGTGTGCTTCTGGCTGCGGCTGCAGGCGGCTGAGGGTTGAGCGGCTTCCCTTCAGGTGTGCTATCATTGCCCCCTATGAGCGATTTACCCCTGGTCACCATTGTCACGCCTTCGTATAACCAGGCGCGTTTTCTGGAAGCCACCATCCAGTCGGTGCTTGCGCAAGATTACCCGCGCGTGGAATACATCATCGTGGATGGCGGCTCCACCGATGGCAGCGTGGATATCATCCGCCGCTACGCCGACCGCTTAGCGTGGTGGGTTTCGGAACCGGACCGCGGCCAGACCGACGCCATCAACAAGGGCTTTGCCCGCGCTCGCGGTGCAATTCTGGCCTGGCTGAACTCCGACGATACCTACGAGCCGCACGCCGTCCGCGAGGCGGTGGCTTTCCTGCAGGCGCACCCCGACGTGGGACTGGTGTATGGCGATGCCAACTACATTGACGAGCACGGGCGCGTCATCGGGCGCTTTCCCGCGGCGCAGACCGATTACCGCAAACTGCGGCGCGGTTATGTCCACATTCCTCAGCAGGCGGCGTTTTTTCGCACCGACCTCTGGCGGCAGGTCGGGCCGTTGGACCCTACTTTTTACTTTGCGATGGATTACGACCTGTGGGTGCGGCTGGCAAAGGTGAGCGAAGTGCGCTATGTGCCCCGGCTGTGGGCTAATTTTCGCATCCACGGCGACGCCAAAACCATCAAAGACGACGACCGCTGCTGGCCGGAGATGCTGCGGGTGCACTTTCGGGAAGGCGGCGGCTATCTGTCGCCGATTGTGGCAAAATACTACTTGCGGAAGGCTTTGGCGCCCGCCCTGCGCCTGCGCTGGCAGTGGCGCTTGCGCGGGCGATGAGGAGGTGGCTGTGAAAACCTGGCGCTTGGCAACGATGGGACGCTGGCTGTTGCGGCACTGGCTCCTCGGCGTGCCGCTGATGGTGGTAGGGGCGCTTCTGGGCGCGGCGCTGGTGCGCTGGGCCTTCCCCACGCCCTATTGGGCCGACAGCACGCTGTATGTGGGCTTCAACGCCGATGCCGTGCTGCGCTACCCCGAAGATTACAAGAACTGGGAACTCACCCAACTGGACGGTTTTGTGACCTCGCAGGCCGTGTTGCAGCCGGTGCTGGAAGCCCTCGCGGCGAGCGGCGATGCTTACTGGAAGGATTGGACGCTGGACGACCTGGCGGCGCACTTGCAGCCGCGCTGGTTTACCGCCGGTGAGTGGCACTTGCACGCCACCGCCGACACACCCCGCCATGCGACCTTCCTGGCGGCGGTGTGGGGCAAGGTGGCGTTGGATAAAATCCATGCGGCCATTCAGGAAGGCGAGCGGTTTCTCGCCGCCGACCGCCGCTGGCGGATGCTGGAAACCCGCCGCGAAGCGGCAGAGGCCGCGCGTGCCCGTTTGCAGGTGGCGCGCAAGGCGTTGGAAGGCTGGCTCGACCGCCTGGAGGCTGGCAATGTTGCCGTGACGGCCGCCGACCGCGCCGAGATGGCTTATTGGGCTTCGTTTGCGGAATTCCCCGAGGGGGGGCAGGTGCAGCCTTTGCCTTCGGAAGGCGCGACCGTGGCAGATTATCGCGCCTGGGGTGAGGCCGTGTTGCGGCAAATGGCTGCTGCTGACCAGGCCTGGCAGGCTGAACTGGACGACATTGCCGCCGCACAGCAGCAGGCCGCCGCGGCGCGCGAAGCCGCGCGCAAACTTTCGGCGGGCATTTCGGCCGAGTGGCAGGCGGCCCTGGCCGCCGATATGCCCGGCAATGCCGCTTTGGAGGCCGAAGAGCCCGGCTTTTGGGCCAACCTGGCCGCTTCGGCGACGGGGTTGAAGCCGCAGGCGCATGCGGTTTATACCTGGAAGGATGGCGCAGCGGTGGGTGCGCTGGCGGGCCTGTTGCTCTGGATGGCCTGGGCGCTGCTGGCGGCTTTGTGGCAGGGCGAGCGGGCCTTTGGCGAGGGGGAGGGCGATGCGTAAACAGGTGTGGGAGCGCATCCGTTGGGGACTGTGGGTGCTGCTGCTTTTGGGGCTGCCCATCAGCAGTTTTGCCTATTTCCCCAAGGCGATTGGCGGCGGCGCGCAGGTGCGGCCTTTTGCGCTCTACCCGCTCATCGTGCTGGCGATTTTCGTGACGCTGCCCGCCCTCTTTCGCCGTCGCTTGCCCCTCAGCGCGGCGTGGCTGGGCCTGTTTGTGATGGTGGCGGTGCTGGCGTCGGCGCTGTTCCTCTTTCGCGACCTGCCGCCGGTGAACGGCGTGCGCCCGCCGGCGCGGGTGGTGCGCGGCTTCATTACCCTGGTCATTGGCGCCGCGTTTTACCTCACCGTGGCGCTTTTTCCCCGCTCGTGGGAAGACCTGCGCCGCACCCTGCGATGGCTTTACGCAGCCCTGGCGTGGGCGCTGGCTTGGGGTACGTTCCAAATCGGTTATGTTTTGACCCATTCCTACGCCTGGTATTTGAAGGCCAATCACCTGCAGCGGCTGATTTCCAGCCGCGATTTGCTCACCCGCCGCATCTCCGGCCCCGCGTATGAGCCGAACTGGTTTGCCTCGCAGTTGTTGCTGGTGTTCCTGCCCTGGCTGCTGGCTTCGGTGCTTACCGGGCGCAGCCTGTTTCGCTTGCGCTGGCGCTGGGTGACGGTGGAACTGGCCCTGACCGTGTGGGCGTTTGTGGTGTTGTTGTTCACCTATTCGCGGGCGGGTTTGGCGATGGCCGGGGGCATGCTCGCCCTGGCTGTCTTCCTGCGCCCCTCGGAACGCTTTTCAATGAAGGCGCGCCTGCTCAGCCTGGCCGGGTTGGGGGTGGTGGCGGTGGCTGCCCTGGCTGTGTTGGGGAAGATCAACCCTTACTTCGCCCGTTTGTGGACGGCGGCAGGACAGCCTTTGGAAAAATATGTCTTCATGTTGGGGATGCAGGGGCGTTTTTCGTACTGGCAGGCCGCGTATGCAGTTTATCAACAGCACCCGTGGCTGGGCGTCGGGCTGGGAAATTTTGCCTTTTACTTTGCCCAGGCTGTGCATCCCAAGCCGTTGGGCGGCTTGGATACCGAACTGCTCAAGGTGCTGCTCCCCGGGTCGGGCTATGGGCTGGTGACGCCGAAAAACCTTTACGTGCGCCTGCTTGCGGAAACCGGGCTGGTGGGCTTTGTGACGTTTATGGCTTTCTGGCAGGGTGTGTTTCGAGATGGGGTGCAGTTGTTTGTTGCGGGCGGTGAAGAAAGTTTCTGGGGGCTGGGTGCCATTTTGGGCTTCGCCGCGCTGTTGCTTTATGGCCTTTCGTTTGGTTCATTCGCCGTGGCCAGCATGTGGGTATTCCTGGGGCTGGTGACAGCGGCTGCGCTGGTGGCGCGGGCTTCTCGTGAGCCTGCTGCCGTGGAAAAGGGATAAACGATGAGTGATAAGAAAATCTTGCTGGCTGTGGGTGGGTGCCTGCTCGTGCTGGTGCTTGCCTTTTGCGCCGTTGTGGGTGGGTTAGGCGTGTGGTTGTATCATCAAAGCGGCTCATGGGAGTGGTCGTTTTCTCTCGGTGGTACGGCAACGCCCGTGGCGGACCTTCCCACGGCAACGCCTGAGCCTACTTTAAGCCCTACTGAAGCGGTGGAAGTCCAGACGACCATTGAAGAAACGCTGGCGGCGTTGAAGGCGCGGCAGGCCCCCGAGAGCGACCCGGTGGCGCTGGCTCGTCGGCTTCAGCACGTGACCGAGGTGTGGGCGACGCCGGCCTCCCCCCCTGCGCACCGCGTGGGCGATGTGGCGCACTTTTGGGTTAGCAATCAAGATACCAACGAGAACTTTCAGGTCACTGCGCGGCTGGCCTATTTGCGCCCCCATGTTTATTTTTGGGTGCAGGAAGGCGTGAAGTATGATCAGAAGGCGCTCAAGCGGTTGGTCGATACTTTCGAGGATAAAATCTACCCCACCGATCGCGCCTTTTTCGGCTCGGAGTGGACGCCCGGTATTGATGGCGATCCCCACCTTTATATTCTCTATACCCGCGGTGTGGGTTCCTGGGTGGCGGGATATTTTTCTTCGGCTGATGAGATCCCGCCATTCGCCCACGAGTATTCCAATGCTCATGAAATGTTCGTGCTCAATGCCGATAACGTCAACCTCTCTCATGAATTTACTTATGGCGTGTTGGCGCACGAGTTCCAGCATATGATTCACTGGTACCATGACCGCAATGAGACAACCTGGCTCAACGAGGGGGCTTCGGAGTTGGCTTCGTTGCTCAACGGCTATGATGTGGGTGGTTCGGATTGGGCCTATGCGCGTCAGCCCGATACGCAGTTGAATGCGTGGAGCGACCCGCAGCAGGAAGACCCTTCGGCGCATTATGGCGCTTCGTTCATGTTCATGGCGTATTTTCTGGGGCGCTATGGCGAGCAGGCAACCCGCACGCTCATCGCTCGGCCTGAAAACGGCCTGGAAAGCGTGGATTTGACGCTCAAGGAAATTGGCGCTGGGGAAATGGCCGACGGTCTCTTTGCCGATTGGGCGGTGGCGAACTGGTTGCAAGACCCTTCGCTGGATGATGGGCGGTATGGCTACAAGACTCCGGGCTATACCAGGCAGCCGTGGTTCCAGCCGCAGCATGAGGTGAAAACCTGCCCGGATGAGGGCGGAGATACGGTGCACCAGTATGGCGTGGACTACATCAAAATCACCTGCCGCGGCGATTACACTCTGCGTTTTCAGGGCGCTTCTACGGTGCCGCTTTTCCCTGCCGCACCGCATAGTGGGAAGTTTGTCTTTTGGACGGGCTACGGTGATGAGTCGGATATTACCCTCACGCGCAAGTTCGACTTGAGCGGGGTTTCCCAGGCGACGTTGCGGTATTGGACATGGTATGATATTGAAAAGGATTACGATTACGCCTACGTCGAGGCCTCGACCGATGGGCGCTCGTGGGAAATTCTCAAGACCCCTTCGGGCACCGATACCGACCCTTCGGGTAACAGTTACGGCTGGGGCTACACGGGCGTTTCGGGCGGCGGTTCGCAGGCTCGCTGGATCGAAGAGCAGGTGGACCTTTCCCCCTATGCGGGCAAAACGGTGTGGGTGCGTTTCGAGTATGTGACCGACGCGGCCGTGAACCATGTTGGGATGTTGCTGGATGACATCCGTGTGCCGGAAGTTGGTTACAGCGCCGATTTTGAAGATGGTCACGATGGCTGGGAAGGCCGTGGCTTTGTGCGCGTAGGGCGCTGGCTGCCGCAGACTTTCCGACTGAGCCTGATTGATTATTCGCAAGGGCAGCCGGTGGTGCGCCCGCTGGTGTTGGGGCCGGATGGTACGGCGTCGGTGCCCTTGCGCCTCACGGGTAAGCCAGTGGTGTTGGTGGTCAGCGGCACAACGCGCGTCACGCGGCAACCTGCTCAATACACCTGGTCTGTTCAGTCACCCTGATACCCTTTGACGAGGAGGCTTCTGTGACCAACGCTGATGACCGCTTGAACGAACTCAAGGCCTTGAAAGAGCGCCGCAAAAATGGCGAGCTGGATGTTGTGGGGTACTACAAGGGCCTGGTGAGTATTTTGGCGACCACCGTGCAGCATTTGCAAGATGAAGAAATTGCCGAGGCGGAAGCCAAAAAGCAGATTCCGCTCATTTTGGTGTTTTTGGAAGAGCAAATTGGGAAACTGGCCGACCGCGGCGGGTGAACGCAGGGGTTAGCGGCCGGTTTCGTCGCCGCGCAGCCGTGCCAGTTCGGCTTCCAAGGCTGCCCGCTGCTCGGCGGCTGCGCGGCGGGCTTCTTCTTGAATGGCGGCCAGCCGCTGTTGGAAGGTTTTTCGCAAGTCTTTGCCGGCGTCCGGCGCGAGTAGCCATGCGGCCACGGCCCCTGCGAGTAGACCCGCTGTGGCCCCGCCCAGGAATTTGCTGAATTTGCCCATGGTGGACCTCCTTGGTTTTGCCCGCTTCACGGGCAGATGAAAGCCATTGACAATTGATATGTGAGTCGTGCTCTGGTTGATTATACCCGCAAGCGGCACCCTGACGTGCCGGAGAGGGAGCCTGTGGTGATGGATGCCCCCCGCGATGTGTTGAGAGATCCCCGTATGCATTTCAATTTAGCCCTGGCTGTGCTGGGGACGGGCGCGTTTGTGTTGGGGTTGCACCCTGACTGGTTTGGCCTGGCAACGACGCCCGAGGTTGGCTTTCTCCAAATTGTGTTCATGGTGACGGGCATGGGGGTTTATACGGGGGCTGCCATTGCGGCTTTGCGCTTGCTTTGGCATGGCCGCAAATGGTCGGTGGTGGCGCAGATCGGCGCGCGTTTGATGGCGACAGGCTATGTGGCTTTTGCCGCTTCGGTCATGGCCGATATTCTTGGGCTGGGCTCCCAAACCTGGCCGAAAACAGCCCATTTCGGGCCGGTGCAACATTATGGCATGTTGGTGGGGGAAGGGGTGATGTGGATTGGCCTGATGCTGATGTACCCGTACCGTCGGTATCTCGAGGGAGGGGAGGATGACGAAGCGTGAAATGCAACCTGCTGACCTCCCTGTCATGCCTCGATGGTTGTGGCAGGGGAAACTAACGCCTGCTTTCTGGACGGTGAGCAGCGTGATTTCGATGACGGTCAATGTGATTTTGATCGTGGCGCTTCTTGTGGTGGGGAAGCAGCTGTTCACGCTCAAACAGGCTGTGGTGCCTTTGGTAGATGGGCTGAACCAAAACTTCGTTTTGATGGACAAGGCTGTCATTGCCACGCAGGTAGAAGTTCACGACCATATTCCTGTCGTGTTTGACCTGCCTGTGAAAGCCGATACGGATGTGGTGCTTTCGCACGATGTGCTCATTCGCGATGCCCGCGTCAATTTGAGCACCGGCGGGCTGGTGATTCAGAATGCCCCTGCCGACATTGTGTTGCCGAAAGGCACGGTGTTGCCCATCCGGCTCAGCATTGTGGTGCCGGTGAACACGAAAGTGCCGGTTGACTTGAATGTCCCCGTCAGAATTCCGCTGCAAGAGACGGAACTCCACCGCCCCTTCGTGGGGCTGCAGCAGGTGGTTGCCCCCTATAAGGCGCTGTTGGATGGCGTGCCCAATTCGTGGGGCGGGTTGTGTGCGCGCTATCCGAGCCTGTGGTGCGATTTCACGTGGGGAATGATGGACGCTGTGCCGTAGGCAAAGGTGCCTTTCGGCGGGCGCTTCCTGCTTGCTTTTTTGGGGAGGTTACGGCCAAATATCGTCGCGCGCCAACAGGCGTTGGATGGCTTTTCCCAGGCTGGGGTGGTCGGTCAGCGTTTCCAGTTGGGCGCGATGTTGGCGTATGGCGGTTTTTTCTTCGGGGGAAAGCCCGCCGGCTAAAGTCAGCACTTCCAGCCCCCAGCGTTCCAGCGGTTGGTAGCCAATGGCGCGGCTCAGATGGATGCCTTCCCGGGCGGCTTCCTGGGCCTGGGTGTTTTCTCCTTGACCGAGATAAGCCAACGCTTGCTCGATGTAGGCGCCAATGGCGGCTTCGGGAAGTTTGAGGGTGAGGGCTTCTTGCAAGGGGGTTTCCAGCCGCACCAGGGCTTCGCGGTATCGGCCTTGCAGATTGAGCACTTCTGCTTCAATGACGTGCAGCAACGGCACCACGCGGTGGAGGGTGTGCATTTGTTCCTCGGCGGCCTGGGCCAGTTGCCGGACGGCGGTGTCGGTGTCGCCCAAGTGGGCCAGTGCCAGGGCGGCACGCATCCGGGCTTTGCTTTCCAGCACGAAGTCGTTGCTCGATGCCAGGCTTTGGCGGTAGAGCGAGAGGGCGCTTTCCCAATCGTGCAGGAAGGCGAAGATGTCGCCGCGGATGCTGAGGGCGAGGGCGTAGCCTGGAAGGTTGTCGTGGCGGGCATGGAGTTCGAGGGCCTGGCGGGTGGCTTCCCATGCCTTGGCGAGGTCGCCCCTGGCCAGCAAAGGCATTGCGCAATAGGCATGGATGTAGGTGAGCATCCGCAGTTTGCGGAATTGGGCGGCCCGCTCGCGGGCCTCGGTGCAGTCGGCGAGGGCGGCCTCGATCTGACCGCTCATGAAGTGGGCCAGGGCGCGCACCCCTAAGGCGTCGGCCATGCCCAAAATGCGGTGACTGCGCTGGAAGGCAGAGAGGGATTGGTTGGCTTCGGGAATGGCAATGTCGGGGCGGGCGCGCAGCACGGCAATCAGCGCCCGCTGGTAATGCACGCTGCCCAGGAAAAGGGAGGCCAGCGGTGTATGGCTTTCCTGGGCCAGGGCCCTGGCCTGCGCCAGATGAATCATGGCTTCTTCGACCTTCCCCTGCATAGCCACCAGTAAGGCGTGGTGAGCGTGCACTTCCATGCGGGGAAGGATGGCATTGGGCACCTGTTCCAGCCAGTTGAGCGCCTGGTGGGTCAGGATGGCGGCATCGGCGTGGCGATTGGCGATCTGGTAGATGTGGGCCTGGGCATTGAGCAGGCTGCTGCGCAGAAGGGCGCTGTGGCGGGCGTCGGCGAGGTCTTGCAGCGTGCGGACGATGTTTTCGAGAGTGGCGACGTCCACGGTATCCCCGGCCAGCAGCACCCATTCGGCGTAAAGTTGCCAGATGTCGTCGTCGCGGAAGGCGTCGGGGGCGAGGGCCACGCAGTGCGCCGCGTTGCGGAAGGCGTCGCCGGCCTGGTGGGCAATGCCCAGGCTGAGGGCGTAATGGGCGGCGCGAATCCACCAGCGGAAAGCGGTGAAGGGGTCGCCGGCTTCTTCGTAATGGCGGGCAATGACCGCAGCATGGCTGTGGGCGGCTTCGCCCCAGACGGCCTGGCGCGCTTCGGCCAGCCTGCGGTGAATGGCTTGTCGGCGGGGGCGGCTCAGGGTGCGGGTGATCACTTCTTCCAGTTTGCTGTGCACTAAGGTGTAGACCAGCCGCCCTTCCGATTCGCGCACATCCAGCCAGTGGGTGTCTTCCAGCATTTCGAGGGCGTGCATCAGGCGCTCTTCAGGCAGGCCGACGGCGTGGGCCAATACCTGCCAGGGCATGCCGGCGCCTTGCAGCGCGATGTGGGCGAGCACCAGGCGGGCGTCGTCGGTCAGGTAACGCAGGCGTTGTTCCAGCAGGGAAGCCACGTGCTGGGAAAGCGGCCATTGCCCCACCGGCTTGTTGGCCTGGCCCGATTCGATCTGGTAGCGGAGGATGCCGAGCAAGTAGTGGGGGGTGCCGGCGATGGAAGCGCGCCACAGGTTTTCGGTTTCGTCTTCCGAGAGGGGGCGCCCCAGCATGGCTTCGGCCAGCGCCGCCGTTTCTTGCTTGCTCAGGCCGGTGAGCGCGCCGCTGGGGATGCGTTGCTCGTGGAGCAGCGGGATGAGCCGCTCGCCGAGGGGGCTTTCGTGCAGCGCCTCGCGGCGGGCGGCGATGAGCAGGAAGCCGTGGCGGGTATGGTAGGGCGCGTTGGCGAAGGGTTCACGCGTCAACCAGTAGGTCAGCGTGTCGGCGGTGGCAGGGTCGCTCCATTGGGCATCGTCCACACAGACCAACAAGGGCGTGTCTTCGGCCATCACGAGCAGGGTTTGCCGCAGGGCTTCCATCAGTTGTTGTTGCTGTGGTGCCGGGGGCAGCGCGATGGAAACCGGCGGCAGGAATTGGCGCGCTTCGGGGAAAAGGTGTAAAAGGTAAGGCCACCATGCTTGCGCCACCTGCGCCCACTCGTGAGGCGCAATGTGCCGCCGAATAGCGTCAACCAGGGGCGCGAAGGGCAGTGAGCGTTCCCCGTGGTGGCAGGTGATGCTGAGCAGGCGGTGGGTGTCGGCCGCGCGGCGGGAAAACTCCTGCAGCAGGCGGGTTTTGCCCTGGCCGCTTTCCCCCAGCAGCAGAAACACCCCGCCTTCGTGGGCGCGGCGCTGGAGTTCCTGCAGCAACCTGTCGCGGCCGATGAAGGGAGCGTGCAAAGTGGGGTGGGGCTCCAGGGAAGGGGGCGCAACCGCAGGGCGTGGGCGACGAAGCAGCCGCCGGGCAATTTGCAGCGTTTCGGCGGGGTAGTCCTGGCCGAGAATGTCGCGCATGTGTTGGCGTTGCTGTTCCAGGAAGGCGTGGGCCTCGGCGGTGCTTCCCTGCGCGCGCAGGGCACGCAGCGCCAGCAAGAGGATCTCGGGCTGGTCGGGGTGGACGTTCAGGCTGGTTTCGCAGAAGTGGAAGGCTTCGGGATAGTCTTGTTGGGCGAAGTGGTGCTGGGCCAATCGGTTGAGCAGGGCGCGGTAGTGCTTTTCGAGGCGGTGGGTGGTGGTGACCAACCAGTCGTCGAAAGCGGGCCCTGCTGAGGCGGAAAAGCCTTCCAGAAAAGGGCCCCGCCAAAGCGAAAGGGCTTCTGCCAGGCGGGCCGCGTGATGCGGCGGCAGCGGGGCGTCGGGGGGCAGGCGCTGCGCCTGGGGCAGGTCGTGCTGGCAGATGTGGATGAATTCCCGATAATCGACGAAAAGGTGGGGGTGCTCTTCGAGGAGGTATCTGCCGTTGTTGCGCCGGAAGGCCCCCGGCGGCAGGATTTTTTGAATGCGGCTAAGAGTGGAAGAAAGCCGGCTGCTGACACGCTGGGGGTCGGCGTCTTCCCCAAAGAGCATGCGGAGCAAGCGGTCGCGCGACAGGGCGCTGGTGTGCGCGGCCAGCAAAAAGAGGGTGGCGCGCTCTCGCCGCCGAAGGGCTTTCAGGGCGGCTGTGGAGAGGCTCTCTGCCACGATTTCGGGCTGGCCTAACAGAAGGACTTGGAGAGACATGGCAAAGGAAAAGTTCGCGGAGGGATTAATGTGGTTTTCATTATACTACTATCACCTTCGGCGGCCATTCGATACGGCTTGGAGGGCATTTGCCGGGGTGGGTGGGGGTGTCGTTTGTCAGGTTTTGAGCGCCAAGATGAGAGGAGCGTAAGCGCGCGAGGGATTTTGTGGTAAAATGCCAGCGTTTCACTTTGTGAAACGTGCAACAGAGTTCAGGCAGGATATGGTCATCCCTTCCCCGGCGCGCAGGGGAAGCAAACGAGGAGCGCACATGAACGGTTGGCTGTATGTGGGCATCTTTATTGCTTTGTCGCTATTCTTCCCGGCGTTGTTGGCCGTGTTGGGGTTGATTTTAGGCCCCCGCCGCCCGAATCCCATTAAAACTGACACTTATGAATGCGGTTTGGAAACCGTGGGGGAGACGTGGGTGCAGTTTAAAGTGCAATATTACCTGTTTGCACTGGTTTTCCTGATTTTCGATGTGGAAGTGGTCTTTCTCTACCCGTGGGCGGTGGCTTACCACGCCTTGCCCTTTTATGGGGTGGTAGAAGGTGTCATTTTTGTGGTCATGCTTGCAGCCGCGTTGGTGTATGCGTGGCGCAAGGGCGCTTTGGAATGGTCGTAAAAGGCTGATGGGCTAAACGCTACATCGGCCTTTCTTATCGGCGCGTTGCAGAACCTCTTTGCTGTGGAGGAGCGTGTCCTATGGGAATTTTGAGTCAGCCCATTGGGGTCATTGCTGAATGGTTACGCAATCTTTTGCTGGGGTGGGGCCTGTCGCAAGGGCTGACCACCGTTTTGTTGTATCTGCTCGGCGGCGCGGTGGTCGCTATTTTGGTGCAGACGTGGGTGATTTTCCTCATCTGGTATGAGCGGAAACTCATCGGCCGCATTCAAGACCGCCTGGGGCCGAACCGCGTGGGGCCTTATGGCTTGCTGCAGCCCTTTGCAGACTTCATCAAAATCATGACCAAAGAGGTTATCGTGCCCTCGGGGGCCGATAAGCCTTTGTATTTCTGGGGCCCGATTTTGATGGATGCCGGTGTGCTGATGTTGTGGGCTGTCATCCCGCTGATGCCGATGGTGGGGATGGACCTCAACGTCGCCGCGCTTTATACCATTGCGGTGGGCGGCTTCGCAACGTTGGGGATTTTGCTTTCCGGCTGGTCTTCGAACAACAAGTTTGCGCTGGTGAGTGCCATCCGCACGGTAGCGCAGATGGTGTCGTATGAGGTGCCCACGGTGTTGGCGCTTCTCATCCCGGTGCTGCTGGCGGGGACGATGAGCCTGCACGGCATTGTGGAAGCCCAGCACGTTTGGTACATCGTGTTTGCGCCGCTGGCTTTCCTGATTTACTTTGTGGCTTCGGTGGCTGAAAACGGGCGCTCGCCCTTCGACTTGATGGAAGCCGAATCGGAGATTGTGGCCGGTTTCCACATTGAGTATTCGGGGATGGTGTTCGCTATCTTTTATGTGGCGGACTTTTTGCATGCGTTTACCATCGGCGCGCTGGCGGCTGTGCTTTTCCTGGGTGGCTGGCGCGGCCCGGGGGCTGAGAGTTTCCCACTGCTGGGCTTTATTTACCTGTGGATTAAGGCGTTTGCTGTGTATTTCGTGGGCGTGTGGGTACGCGGTACGGTGCCCCGCGTGCGCGTGGATCAGTTGATGGATTTCAGTTGGAAATTCTTGACGCCGCTGGCGTTGATTCTGTTGGTGCTTACGGCGGTGCTGGACCATTTCGTGTTCGGCCTGGGCACCTGGGTGCGCGCGTTGAGCCATTTGCTGATGAATGTGGTGGTGGCGGTAGCGGTGTTGCGGTACCTGGATCATCATGAGAAGGTGCGGGCCAGCCGCCGCCAGATGGTGGCGCAGCCTGGTCAGTACCCCGTGGCGCGGCCGCCTCGCCCTGCGGTGGCCGAGAACCCGACCGAAGCGGCTTCGTAAGAGGAGCAGAAGCATGACGGCGATGCAAATTATCTTCCTCCTGACGGCGGTGGTCACCCTCTTTTCGGCTTTGCGGGTGGTGACGACCCCCAATATGATTCATGCGGCGTTGTGGCTGGTAACCACGCTGGTGGGCGTGGCTGTGTTGTATGTGTTGCTGAGCGCCTCTTTCCTGGCTGTGGCACAAGTGGTCATTTATGTGGGCGCGATTGCCATTTTGATGATGTTCGTGATTATGCTTACCCGTCGCGAGATGCGCGATCATGGCCCGCAGACCGGTAAGCAGTGGCCGTGGGCGGCTGTGTTGGCGGTGCTGTTGTTCGGCGGGCTGGTGTGGATGGTGCAGAGCATGAGCCTGGCCGCCGCACCGGTGGCCGAAGTGCCGCAAACTGCCATTGCTGACCTCGGCAAGGCGCTGGTTTCGCCGGGCGGGTTTGTGATTCCGTTCGAGGTGGCCTCGGTGCTGCTGCTCGCTGCGCTGATCGGCGCAGTGTATGTGGCCTGGACGCGCCGCCACTCGTAGGAGGGTTGCCATGATTCCGTTGAACTGGTATCTGATTTTGGCCGCGGCGCTGTTTTCCATTGGGTTGTTTGGCGTGCTTTCTCGGCGGAATGCCGTGGCGATTTTGATGAGCGTGGAATTGATGCTCAATGCCGTGAACATCAACCTGTTGGCTTTTTGGCGTTATCGTGACCCTGCCCATCCGGTAGGGATGGTGTTCGCGGTGATTGTGTTTGCCGTGGCTGCGGCGGAGGTGGCCGTGGGCCTGGCGCTGTTCATCGCCGTTTACCGCCGCTTCAACTCGGTGGCTGCCGACGAGATCAATTTGTTGAAATGGTAGGGCCTGGCGTCGGGCTGCGGCCCGGCGGCAGGGCGTATCCCCAGAGATGATGTGAGGACGCCATGCCGACGACGACTTTGCTCTGGTTACTTCCCGTTTTTCCTTTGCTGGCCTTTGTGCTGATTGTGCTTTTCACCAATCGGAACAAGGCCTTGAGCCACACCCTGGCCGTAGGAGCGGCTTTCCTCTCCTGGCTGGGGGCGATGGTGATTTTCGTGCGGGCGTTGAAAATCGGCCCTGAAGCCCTGGCCGAGCACCCCATCCATTCGTGGGTCAACTGGTTACCCACCGGTAACGGTTATTTGAAAATCGGTGTGATGGTGGACCCGTTGACCGCGGCGGTGCTCTTCTTCGTCGCCTGGACGATCTTCATGATCTTCCTTTACAGCGTCGGGTACCACAACTTTGGGTATCCGGAAGGCGACCATGACCAGAAAGGCTTGCCCCCGCACGGCGCAACCGTGGTGGACGAGCATGGGCACAAGCATCGTGTGCCTTCCATCGAGCCGATGTATTCCCGCTTCTTTGCCTACATTGGCTTGTTCGCCGCGGGGATGTATCTGCTGGCGATTTCCGACAACCTGCTCACGCTGTTCGTGGGCTGGGAAATCATGGGCCTGTGCTCGTACCTGCTGATTGGCTTCTGGTTCGCCAAGCCTTCGGCGCGGGCGGCGGGCATCAAAGCCTTCATGACCACCCGTGTGGGCGATGTGTTCATGTTGTTGGGCATCGCCTATCTCTACGAGGCGACAGGCACGCTTTCCTTCCCCGACATTTTCAAGCCCGAAATGCTACACGCGTTGGCGAATGCCAACAGCGGCGTGCTGGGGCTTTCGGCGGCCGGGCTGATCGGCATTTTGCTCTTCATCGGTACGGTCGGCAAATCGGCGCAATGGCCGCTGCATGTGTGGCTGCCGGATGCTATGGAAGGCCCGACGCCGGTTTCGGCCATGATTCACGCTGCGACGATGGTTTCCGCGGGCGTGTACATGGTCATTCGTATGTTCCCGCTGCTCAAAGCGGGTTCGATGAACGGGGCGTTCCTCTCGCCGCTGACGGTGATGGGCTTCATCGGCGGCTTTACGGCCTTGTTCGCTGCCACCATTGCCGTGGCGCAGAACGACATCAAACGCGTCCTCGCTTATTCGACGATTTCTCAGCTGGGTTACATGGTGGCTGCGTTGGGCGCGGGTTCGTACATCGCGGCGACCTTCCATCTGATTACCCACGCTTTCTTCAAAGCGTTGCTCTTCCTGGGCTCGGGTTCGGTCATTCACGGTATGGAGCACGGGGTGTTGCATACCGGCAATCATGAGGTCGACCCGCAAGATATGTTCAACATGGGCGGCCTCGCGAAGAAGATGCCCATCACGTTCTGGACTTTCGTCATTGGCGGGTTTGCCCTCTCCGGCTTCCCGGTGCTGACGGCGGGCTTCTGGTCGAAAGACATGATTTTGAGCACCTCTTTCTTCGGTGGGCATCAGGTGATTTTCTGGACGCTGGCGATTGCGGCCTTCTTGACCGCTTTCTACACCATGCGGCAGATTACCCTCACCTTCTTGGGGAAGCCGCGCACGCCGGAAGCCGAGCACGCTCATGAGACACCGTGGACGATGACTGTCCCGCTGATGGTGCTGGCGTTCTTTGCCTTCACCGCGGGCTGGACGGGCATTCCGGAGCACTTCCCGCTGCTGGGTGGGTTGCTGCCCGATTGGTTCTCCCACTGGGTGGGGGCGACCTACGAGGCACTGTTGCAGCAGGCCGGGATGTTCAAAGAGGTGGCCGAAGGCGGCAGCCTGTTGCCGCTTTACACTTCGTTCACCGTTTCGCTGGGCGGGCTGTTCCTGGGCTGGCTGGTGTATAAGGACGTGACTTCGCCCGACCCGGCAACCGACCCGCTCAAGAAATGGCTGGGGCCGGTGCACACCCTGTTGCAGAACAAGTACTATTTCGACGAACTCTACGGGTATATCTTCATTCGCCCGGCTTACTGGTTCGCCGAAGTGTTTACTTTCCGCTGGGTCGACCGTGGCCTGATCGACGGTATTTTGCACGCCATTGCGCGGGCGGTGTATGACCTCGGCAAGGCGCTGGCGTACTGGATTGACCTGCCCATCATCAGCGGGGCGGGTGACCTCATCGGGAACATCGTGCGAACCTTTGGGCGCGCCTTCCGGGTGGTGCAGACCGGCCGGGTGCAGGATTACATGGTCGCTGCCATGACCTCCGTGGTGGCCTTTGGCGCCTTGGTGTATTACCTGCTGGTCTTTGCCCACTAAGATCGGCGGATAAGGAGCGAACTATGGCGTTTCTTCAGAATCATTTGCTCTCGTGGATTTTGTTCACGCCTGCGCTGGCCGCAGTTGTGATCCTGTTCTTCCCCAAGGAAAAGGTGAATTTCCACCGCTGGTTTGCGTTTATTGCCAGTCTGGTGCCTTTGGCGCTTTCCATTTGGCTGTGGGTGGCGTTCAATCCCAATGCCGAGGGCTTCCAGTTTCAGGAGCAGGCGCAGTGGTTTACCGCCGTGCATTCCACTTATCACCTTGGGGTGGACGGCATTGCCCTGGTGATGGTGCTGTTGACCACGCTCCTGACCAGTGCGGCTTTGCTGGCTTCTTTCAGCATCAAAGAACGTGTGAAAACTTACATGGTGCTCTTCCTGCTGATGGAAACCGGCATGCTGGGCGTGTTCATGGCGCTGGACTTGGTGTTCTTCTATGTGTTCTGGGAAGTCAGCCTCATCCCGATGTTCTTCCTCATTAGCCAGTGGGGCAGCGAAAAAGGCGTGCGGGTGTGGGGCAAAGGGCGCGAAGTCAAGGAACGCGACTATGCGGCCTTCAAGTTCTTGCTCTACACCATGGCCGGTTCGTTGGGTTTGCTGGCAGCCATCTTCCTGTTGGGGATGGTGAGCGGTTCGTTTGACCTGCCTGTGGTGCTGGCGCACTGGAAGACGGTGAGCGGTACGCTGTGGGGCATTCCGGTGGCGACGATCAAGGCGATTGTGTTTTGGGCTTTTGTGATTGCCTTCGCCATCAAGGTGCCGGTGTGGCCGTTCCACACATGGTTGCCCGATGCCCACACGGCTGCGCCGACGCCCGGCTCGATGATTCTGGCCGGCGTGATGCTGAAACTGGGCGCGTTTGGCTTCTTGCGCTTCATTTTGCCGCTTTACCCTGAACAGGCCAAAATGTTTGCCGGGGCGCTGGCTTTCCTCGGGATGATGTCTATCGTGATGGGGGCATTTGCTTCCTTCGGGCAGACCGACTTCAAGCGCCTGGTGGCATATTCTTCGGTCAATCACATGGGCTTTGTGATTTTGGGCATCGCTGCGGCGGCTTATGCCGCTTCTACCGATCCGACTACGGCGGCGATTGCCCTGAACGGTGCTGTGTTGCAGATGTTCAACCACGGCCTTTCCGCAGCCGGGATGTTCTTCCTGGTGGGCGTGATTTACGAGCGGGCGCACACCCGCGACCTGCGGGAGTTTGGCGGGTTGTGGCCGTTGGTGCCGATTTATGGCGGCATTTTGGTCTTCACCTCGATGGCTTCCCTCGGGCTGCCCGGGTTGAACGGCTTCGTTTCTGAGTTCCTGGTGGTGCGGGGCTCGTGGCCGGTCTTTACCCTCTACACTGCCTTGAGCATGTTGGGTTTGCTCTTCACTGGCGCTTACATCCTCAAGGGGCTGCGAGATGTGCTCCAGGGGCCGCTGAACACCAGGTGGGTCGGTCACTTGAGCGATATTTCGGTGCGGGAAATCGCGGTGATTGCGCCGCTGATGGTGCTGATGCTGTGGATTGGTGTCTGGCCGATGTGGATTCTGAATGTAATCAACAAGGCGGCGGTTCATTTGCTGGCCTTGCTCTGATGCTGGCGCGAGCCGACTTGTGTCTTGGAGGTGCCTAAGTGAGTGGCATTAACTCTGCAATGATGTTGGCGATTCTGCCTGAGTTGCTGATCCTGCTGGTGGCCGCGGCGGTGCTGGTCGTGGACCTGGTGGAACGGGGAAAGCACCCTCGCCTGCTGGGCTGGATCACCGTCGCGGGGTTGGGCGTGGCCTTTGTCGCCAGCCTGCTTTATGGCCGCCCACCGCAGGACGGTGCGCTGGTGTGGGGCGGCATGTTGCGCCACGACTGGCTGGCCTTTGTGTTCCAGATGGTGTTCATCGTGGGCGCTGCGGCAACGGCGCTTTTTGGCATGGACGTGGAAAACCTCGGCGAGCGGGGTGAGTTTTACATCCTGCTGCTGGCTTCGACGCTGGGCATGACCCTGATGGCCGCGGCTGCCGATTTAGTGATGCTTTACCTGGCGATTGAGACCACTTCGATTCCCATGTATGTACTGGCGGGCTTCCTGCATGCCGACCGCAAATCCAACGAAGCAGGTTTCAAATACCTGCTCTTTGGCGCAATGGCCTCGGCGGTGATGCTCTACGGCTTTAGCCTGCTCTACGGCTTCACCGGGGAGACCCAGTTGGCCGCACTCCCGGCTGCCATTGCCCAAAGCGGGATGGGGCTGGGTGTGCTGTTGGGTATCATTGTCTTGATTTTGGTGGGCTTTGGCTTCAAGACCTCGGTTGTGCCGCTGCACTTCTGGGCCCCCGATGTCTACCAGGGCGCGCCCACGCCGGTGACCGGCTTCCTTTCCACCGCGTCGAAGGCGGCTGGTTTTGCGGTGCTGGTACGGGTGTTCCTGGTGGCTTTCCCCGGCCAGAGCATCCCTTATTGGGGCGCTTTGCTGGCGGCGATGTCGGTCGCTACCATGACCTTGGGGAACACCCTGGCGCTGGCCCAGAAAGATATCAAGCGCATGTTGGCTTATTCGTCCATTGCCCACGCTGGCTATATTTTGGTGGGTGTGGTTGCGCTGAGTGAGTTGGGCCTCACGGGTGTGGTGTTTTACCTGGGCGTGTATTTGCTGAGCAACCTGACCGCCTTTGGCGTGGTGGCGATGGTCGAGAAGGCCGATGACTCCAATGAAATTGCCGATTACGCCGGGTTGGGTAAACGTGCCCCGTGGCTGGCGCTGGCGCTGATGATTGCGTTGCTCTCCCTTGCCGGTATGCCGCCGTTTGGCGGTTTTGTAGGGAAGGCATGGCTGTTCGGCGCCGCGGTGACGACGAAGAAGGCGAACCTGGTGTGGCTGGCGGTCGTGGGTGTGCTCAACTCGGTCGTGGCAATGTACTACTACCTGGTGGTGCTCAAGGTGGCTTATTTCGACCCGCCCAAGACCGAAGGCAAGATTGCAGTAAGCACCTCTTACACCGTTGGGTTGACGGTGCTGGCGGCGGCGGTGTTGCTGGTGGGCATCGCTTTCGCCCCGTGGTTTGCCTGGGCACAGCGGGCTGCCGCCGTGTTGTTCTGACATGTGGCGTTCGGGCGGCTGAAGTGGAACTTTGGCTGCCATCTTTCGCCGGGAACAAACCGCAGATTTCACAGATTACGCAGAAAAATCTGCGCCTATCTGCGTAATCTGCGGTTTGTTGAGTTTTTTGGGCGTTTTGGCGATTCTGATGCCGCAATGGTTGACGGCACCTTAAGCCCCATGTTACAATGCTGCCGCTATGGATGAGTTCCAACGGCAGAAACTTGCCCGTCAGAAGGTGTTCAACCTCACCCTGGCCTCAGTGATGGCCCAGGTGGGGCTTTTGACGGTGGTCGTCTTGGGGGTGGCGCTGTGGGTCGGGCTGACCCTCGATGCCCATTACGGCACCCGCCCGCTGTGGACGATTGTGTTGGTGGTGCTGAGCGTGCCGCTCACCATCGGTGGGATGCTGTGGGTGGTGCGCCGGGCCAGCCACCGTCTGGAAGACGAGTCGCCTTCAGAGGGTGAGAAACAGCAGTAGTTACGCCGCGCAGGCCCCGGGCCGCGCGAGTTATCTTGGAGGAAGAATTCATGGCTGACCCCAAGAAGGACCCTGGGACCAAGAAAAAAGGCAACTTGCGCAAGGAATTTGGCATCCTTATGCTCATTACGGGGGTTTTGGGTGGTATCGGCTGGTACTTTTTCCCGCCGGTCATGCCCCATGTGCAACTCCCTGCTGAGCCGGTAATGTCGCATCCGCTGTTTACCCTGCCGGTGCTGGGCGAGGTTTACCTGACCAACACCCTGGTTGCGATGATTTTGATGGACCTGGTGGTGTTGGCGTTGGTGTATATCGTCCAAAAGGCGGCAAAGAGCGGCGATTTGGTGCCGCGTGGCCTGAGCGGCGCTTTCGAAGCCTTGCTGGAAGCCATGTATAACCTGACCGAGAGCACCGCGGGCAAGTGGACGGCGGATATCTTCCCCTATTTTGCGACCTTCTTTATCCTGGTGTTGATTGCCAATTACATGGAACTTTTGCCGGGGGTAGATAGCATTGGCTGGCTGGCCCATGCCGAGCATACCGGCCACGCGGCGAAAGGCATTTTCCTGTTGAAGGATGCCGGGGAATATACCGTGGTGCCGTGGGTGCGGGTGCTTTCCACCGACTTGAACTTCACTGCCGCGCTGGCGCTGGTTTCGGTGTTCATGACGCAAGTCATTGGCGTCAAGGCGCTGGGGCTGCCTTACTTTGGCAAGTTCTTCAACATCAAAGCACTCTTCACCGTCAAGCCGCGCTGGATGGGCGTAATTGATTTCTTCGTGAGCATTCTGGAAATCGTTTCCGAGGTTGCCAAAATTGTCTCGTTCTCTTTCCGGTTGTTCGGTAACCTCTTTGCCGGTTCGGTGATGCTCTTCGTGATTGGCTTCCTGGTGCCTATCTGGTTCCAGAGTGCGGTGCTGCTGCTGGAATCTTTCGTGGGTGTCATTCAGGCGTTGGTGTTTGGTATGCTGACCCTGATGTTCATGTCGCTGGCGACCCACCCGCACGGCGGCGAACACGAGGAAGCCCACGCCTGATGTTGTGTTTTCGGCGGCCTGGCCGCCTTCAAAAATTCGTCACAAATCCTATCTACGGAGGTCGAGGGTAACGATGGAACAAGCAATTGTGCAAGCCGCGAAACTTATCGGTGCTGGCCTGGCGATGATTGGCGCCTTGGGCGGCGGGATTGGTATCGGCCTTTCGGCGCAGGGCGCGGTGCAGGGCATTGCCCGCAACCCCGATGCTGCCGGTCAGGTGCAGACCAACATGATTTTGGGTATCGCCTTCTCTGAGGCTGTCGCGATCTACTGTCTGGTGATTGCCCTGCTCATCCTGTTCGTGTAACGCTGATTCCAGCCCCCATTGGGAAGGAGGCTCGCCTTGGAACTCTTAGGGAAACTGGGCATTTCGCTGGGCTATTTGATCGTCCAGATTCTGAACTTTATCATCATGTTCTGGGTGCTCAAGAAATTCGCCTATCCGGCGATCTTGGGCATGTTGGAGAAGCGGCGCGAGATTATCGCCAAAGGGCTGGAAGACGCCCGCGTGGCGGCTGAAGCGCGGGCCAACGCCGAGAAGGAAGCCGAGAAGATCCTGGCCGAAGCGCGTGCCAAGGCCAGCCAGATTGTGCGGGAAGCCAGCGAGCGCGCTGAGGCTGTGGGGCGTGAAATCAAAGCCGCGGCGGAAGCCGAGGCCGCCAAGGTGCGCGAAGAGGCGCTGGAAACCGCCCAGGCCGAGCGCGAGCGCATTCTGCGGGAACTGCGCGGCCAGGTGGCGATGCTGGCCATTGCCGCGGCGCAAAAACTCATCGGCGCCGCACTGGACGAGCAGCGCCAGCGCCAGTTGCTTGATGAATTCTTCTCGGGCATCAAGGGCGGCAAAGTTACCGTGCTGGACGACCTGGGCACGGTGGAAGAAGCGCCTGCTGCTGAAGTGATCAGCGCCTTGCCCCTGACCGAAGAAGAACAGGAAACCATCAAGCAGGCTATCCTCGCCAAAGTTGAGAAAGTTGGTGAAATCACCTTCAAAGTCGATCCGTCCATCATGGGCGGCGTGGTCATCCGCATTGGCGATAAAGTGTTGGATGGTTCGGTGAGTGGCCAGTTGCAGGAACTGCGCGAAAGCCTGGCGTAAGCGCCTTACTTCAGCGTTTTTTTGAACCCAACAGGCCTCCGAGGGCTTTGAGACTTCGGAGGCCTTTGCTTTATATTGCGGCTATCCGCTGCCCTGTTCTGGACAGGGCGCAGGGCCCTGCGCCCCTACAGGCGTTACGGCCACCAGCGGCCCACATCCTGAATGGCGCGGAAGGTTTCGCTCACCGCCTCCTGCCCGCCTAAGGCGTGGATGACGGGAGCCAGTGCCCGCAGGTCGGCGAGCAGGTCGCTGCGGGTGCGGCGGGCGAGGATGGGCAGGGTCTCGGCCCAAAGGGGATAGAGGCGCTCCGGCGGCATCTCGGTCAACCGCGGGGCCAGTCCCGAAAGGGCATCGGCGCGCTCATTTTCATCCCAAATGCTCCGGGCCGCCGCAAGAGCCTCGGTCAGGGCCTGCTCCCGCAATTCCGGCGGCAGGTGGGGCGCCAGGGCCGCAAGGGCCTCGGCGCGGGCATCTTCATCCCGGATGCTCAGGGCCTCGGCCAGGGCCTGCTCCAGCAAGTCGGGCGGCAGGTGGGGGGCCAAGGCCGCAAGGGCACGGGCGCGAGCATCTTCATCCCGGATGCTCCGGGCCGCCGCCAGGGCCTCGCTCAGAGCCTGCTCCCGCAAGTCCGGTGGCAGGTGGGGCGCCAGGGCCGCAAGGGCCTCGGCGCGAGGACTTCTAAGGCCAAGAGCGTCCTTCTCTGGAAGGCTCCGGGCCGCCGCCAGGGCCTTGGTCAGCAACTCCACCGGCAGGTGGGGCACCAGGGCCGCAAGTGCACGGGCGCGGGCATATTCATCCCGGATGCTCCGGGCCGCCGCCAGGGCCTCGCTCAGAGCCTGCTCCCGCAAGTCCGGTGGCAGGTGGGGGGCCAGGGCCGCAAGGGCCTCGGCGCGAGGACTTCTAAGGCCAAGAGCGTCCTTCTCC
>DRMV01000029.1 GCA_011322445.1 Chloroflexota bacterium
GAAGTTCAGCAACGATGAGGTCTTTGATTTGGGTGATGCGTTCTGTGGTAGACTTCATTTGGGAGTCCTTTGGTGAGAGATAGATGATGCGTTTATCTCTGTTATACCAGAGGACTCCTTTTCTACAACATTTGAGTGCTCCCCAATGGGAGTGTCAGGTGTTCCGGTGTCAGGTTGCGGTGGAGGTGGACAATGCGTGTGTGGCGCAAAGGGTTGCTGCTGGGCGTGTGCCTTGTTTTGCTGCTGGCGGTGAAAGCAGCCAGCGCGCAAAGCGAGGGGGTGGTGCTGGTGTTGCGCCTGAAGGGGCCGCTGACGCCGGTCATGGTGCAATATCTGGAACGCGGCCTGGCAACGGCGCAGCAACAGCATGATGCGCTGGTGGTGTTGGAACTCGATACCCCCGGCGGCGGCATCACCTTGATGGAGAAGATGGTGCAGGATATCCGCAACAGCCCGGTGCCAGTGGTGGTGTATGTGGCGCCGCGCGGAGCAATGGCGGGCAGCGCCGGCGCGCTGGTGACGCTGGCCGGGCATTGGGCGGCTATGGCACCGGAAACCGCCATTGGCGCGGCCAGCCCTGTGGGGCCGCAGGGTGGCGATTTGGGCAAGACGATGGAAGCCAAGGTCAAGGCTATTTTGGAAGCCCTGGCGCGTTCCCTCGCGGCACGCCGCGGCCCGAAGGCGGTGCAGGCGGCGGAAAAGATGGTCGGTGAGGCTCAGGCGCTCTCGGCAGAGGAAGCCCATCGCGTTGGGCTGGTGGATTTCCTCGCGCCTTCGTTGGATGACCTGTTGCATCAAATGGCCGGGCAAAGCACCACAACCGTGGCGGGCGAAGTGACCCTGCCCCCTTCGCTGGAAGCCGTGCCTTTGCCGCCGACCATTGGCGAATCCTTTTTTCACACCCTCACCGACCCCAATATCGTGTTCATCTTGCTGGGGCTGGGGGTACAGGCGCTGCTGATCGCCCTCTGGCATCCTGCCAACTGGCCGGCGTGGTTTGTGGGAGTGGCGTCGCTGCTGCTGGCGGCTTATGGCCTCAGCCTGCTGCCGGTAAACTGGGTTGGGCTGGCCTTCTTGCTGCTCTCGTTTGCCATGTTTGCGTTGGACGTCAAAGCGCACACCCACGGCGCGTTGACAGCCGCGGGGTTGGCGGCGTTCATCTTTGGCGCGCTGACGCTCTTCAACACGCCCGCGGCATTGCCGGGGCAGCGGGTTTCCGTGCCGTTGGTGGTAGGCAGTGGGCTGGCGGTGGCGGTGGTTTCCATGGGGGTGGTTGCACTGGCGTTGCGGGCGCAGCAACGCCCCGTGCAGACGGGGGAAGCGCGGGTGCGCACGCTGGTAGGCAAAATCGGGGAAGCCCGCACGGCCATCACCCCGCGACAGAGCGGCACGGTGCAGGTGGGCGGGGAATTGTGGACGGCGGTGCTGGCCCCGGGGGCGACGGCGGTGGCTTCCGGCGATCTGGTGGAAGTGGTGGAAGTGCGCGGCGTGCATCTGGTGGTGCGGCCTGTGTCCGGAGACGCAACCCCTGTGGTAGAATGACGCCACCTCCTGAAAACCTTCTGTGTGAGGAGCCATCCTATGCCCGTCACCCCCACCCGCGACCGCGTCAACCCTGCCGTGGTGGATACCACCCCCAAGCGCCGCCCGCCGTGGCTCAAGGTCAAAGCCCCCGTGGGCGAAACCGTGGCCGAAATTCGCCACCTGATGCGAGGGCACGCGCTGCACACGGTTTGCGAAGAGGCCATGTGCCCCAACCTCGGCGAATGCTGGGGCGCGGGCACGGCCACTTTCCTGCTGTTAGGCGATGTGTGCACCCGCACGTGCGGCTTTTGCGATGTCAAGCATGGCAAGCCCCTGCCGCTGGACTGGATGGAAGCCGAGCGCGTCGCCCAGGCGGTGAAAACGATGAACCTGCGCCACGCGGTCATCACCAGCGTGACCCGCGACGACCGCCGCGACGGCGGCGCACCCATTTTCGCGATGGTCATCCGCCGCATCCGCGAACTGCTCCCCGGCTGCTCGGTGGAGGTGCTCATTCCCGATTTCAAGGGGCGCATCGAAGCCCTGCGCATCGTGATGGAAGCCCGCCCGGAAATCCTCAACCACAATGTGGAAACCGTGAAGCGGCTTTTCAAGGCCGTTCAGCCGCAGGATAACTACGCCTGGGCGCGCTCTACTCTGGTCAACGCCAAGCGCCTCGACCCCGAAGTGCTCACCAAGTCGGGCATCATGGTGGGGCTGGGCGAAACCATGGACGAGGTGAAGGAAACCATGCGCGACCTGCGTTCCTGGGGTGTGGACATCCTCACCATCGGCCAATATCTCCAGCCCAGCCGCAAGCACCTGCCCATTGACCGCTATTACACCCCCGAAGAATTCGACGAACTGAAAGCCTACGGGCTGGAAATCGGCTTCAAGTGGGTGGAAAGCGGCCCGTTGGTGCGTTCCTCGTACCACGCCGCCGAGCAGGTGCGGGCGTTGAGCATTGTGCACCGCCAGTTGTACGGCCATGCCTGATTCCCACCGCAAGCGCACCGCTACCCGCACCTTTGGCGCCGGAAGCCGGGAAGGCCACGACGCCTCGGCTTTTTATGCCCGCCGCCTCTATGCCACGGCGGGCGTGCCCGCACCGCTGCCGCTGAAAGCACTGCGCGCCCTCCCCGTGACGCCTTCCTCCGCGTGGGAAGACCGCCAAAACCGGGTTTATTGCCATTCCGCCGAAGCCATGCCCGAAATTCCCGACAACGCGGTGGGGCTGGCGTTCACCTCTCCGCCTTACAACGTTGGCAAAGATTACGACGACGACTTGGGGCTGGAAGAGTACCTGGCGCTCATCGGGCGGGTGGCGCGGGAAGTCTGGCGGGTGCTGGTGCCCGGCGGGCGCTATGTGGTCAACATTGCCAATCTGGGGCGCACGCCCTACATTCCCCTCACCGCGCTGTTCTGGCAGGTGCATCTGGAAGTCGGCTTCCTGCCGATGGGCGAAATCATCTGGCAGAAGGCCGAAGGCGCGGGGAACAGTTGCGCGTGGGGTTCCTGGCAGAGCGCCAAAGCGCCCCGCCTGCGCGATGTGCACGAATATCTGCTGGTGATGGCGAAACTCTCGCCCACCCGCCCCGACAAGGGCGAATCGGACATTAGCCGCGACGAATTTCTGGAAGCCACCACCTCGGTGTGGCGCATTCCGCCGGAATCGGCGCGGCGGGTGGGGCATCCTGCGCCGTTCCCCGTGGCGCTGGCCGAGCGGGTGGTGCGGCTGTATGCCTTCGTGGACGATGTGGTGCTCGATCCCTTCGCCGGCTCCGGCAGCACGTTGGTGGCGGCAGCCCGCCACGGGCGGCGGTGGGTGGGCTACGATGTGGTGCCCGAATACTGCCGCCTGGCCTCACAACGCCTTGCTAACCTGATCCCTAATCCCTAATCCCCTAATTTTCCCATGCCCTCCATCGACACCCCCACCCGCGCCGCCCGCCTGGGCGAACCTTCGTATGTCTGGCGTGCCGGGCAGCAGCGCCGCCTGGAAATGATTTTACGCTGGGCCGCAGGCCGCGAGCGCGGCCGCGTGCTGGAAAACGGCTGTGGTGTGGGCATGTACGTGGAAAAACTGGCCGAACACGGCGGTACGGTCGTCGGGCTGGAATACGACTTCCCCCGCGCGCGAGAGGCCCGCACCCGCAACCCGCACATCGTCAACGCTGCCGGTGAGGCGCTGCCCTTCCTCGCGGCGACCTTTGACCTGATTTTGAGCCATGAGGTCATCGAGCACGTCGCCGACGACGCCGCCGCGGTGCGCGAGATGGTGCGCGCCCTCAAACCCGGCGGGCGGCTGGTGCTGTTTTGCCCCAATCGCGGCTATCCCTTTGAAACCCACGGCATCTACTGGCGGGGGCGCTACCATTTCGGCAACAAGCCTTTCGTCAATTACCTGCCACGCCCCTGGCGCGACAAACTCGCGCCCCACGTGCGCATCTACACCCGCCGCGATCTGGAACGGCTTTTCGAGGGCTTGCCCGTGCGTTTCGTCCACCGCACCGTGATTTTCGGCGCATACGACAACATCATCGCCCGCTTCCCGCGCGCCGGGCGGCTGTTGCGCGGCTTCCTGCAGGCGCTGGAACGCACCCCGCTGCGCTGGTTTGGGCTTTCCCACTTTTGGGTGGTGGAGCGAATTGGCGGCTGAAAACTTGCCAATTCGCCTGCAGGTCGGTATAATCAAGGCGCATGTGGGCGGTTAGCTCAGTTGGTTAGAGCGTCGCGTTGACATCGCGAAGGTCGTAGGTTCAAGTCCTATACCGCCCACCTGTCTTGCGACGACCGGCCCCGCGAGGGGCCGTTGGTACACACAGGCGCGATGACCGGGACGAGTAGCCGGGTTCCCGCCGCCAGAGAGGGCAGGCCAGCGGCTGAAAGCCTGCCTCGGCAACGGCTCGGCGAACACCCCCCGCGAGCGCGACCCCGAACGCCCTTCCGGGCCAGTAAGGGAAGCGGTTGGGCCCCGTTATCGGCCTCCAGAGATGGCTTCGGTAGTTGCGGCTTTCGAGGCCAAACTGGGTGGAACCGCGTGAGCGGCACGCTCTCGCCCCAGACGGGCGGGAGCGTTTTTTGTTAATAGCGAATCAGGAATGAGGAATTGCGCCACCGCCCAGACTATCCAACAATTTGACTATCCGACCCCCCGGAGGCTCCCCATGGTCGAAAAACCCAAACTCCCTGAGAACTACCCCGAATCGGAACTTTACCGTATTCGCCATTCCGCAGCGCACATCATGGCCCAGGCCGTGCTGGAATACTTCCCCGAAGCCAAAATTGCCATCGGCCCGCCCATCGAGGACGGCTTTTACTACGACTTCGACCTGCCGCGCCCCATCACCCAGGACGACCTGGAGAAAATCGAAGCCCGCATGAAGGAAATCATCAAGGGCAAGCACGACTTCGTGCGGCGGGAAGTCACCCCCGAAGAGGCGCGGGAACTTTTCAAAGACCAGCCCTACAAACTGGAACTCATCGACGACATCCTCAGCCGCGGCACCGACGAATACGGCGAACCGCTGCCCGAAGGGCAAAAGCCCACCCTCAGCATTTACCAGCACGATACCTTCATCGACCTCTGCCGCGGGCCGCATGTCAAAAACAGCGCCGAAATCAACCCCAAAGCCGTCAAACTGATGTCCATCGCGGGTGCATACTGGCGGGGCGACGAGAACAAGCCCATGCTCACCCGCATTTACGGCACCGCGTGGAAAACCCCCAAGGAACTGCGCCAGTACCTCCAATGGCGCGAAGAGGCCAAAAAGCGCGATCACCGCGTGCTGGGCAAGGAACTTGGCCTGTTTTACTTCGCCCCCGACGAAATCGGCCCCGGCATTCCCATGTTCACCCCCAAGGGCGAGATCGTGCGCCACTTGCTGGAAACCTTTGTCCGGGAAGTGCAGACCCGCTACGGCTTCCAGCACGTGTGGACGGGCAATATCGTCAAGGAAGACCTGTACGCCAAATCCGGCCACCTGCAGAACTACGCGGACGTCATGTTCCCGGTCATGGAAGACAAAAACAGCGGTGAGCGCTTCCGCCTGAAGCCGATGAACTGCCCCAGCCACATGACCCTCTACAAGAAGATGGGCAAGCATTCCTACCGCGAACTGCCCCTGCGCTTTTCGGAATTCGCCACCGTCTACCGCTACGAAAAGAAGGGCGAACTCCACGGCCTGACCCGCGTGCGCTCGCTGACCCAAGACGACTGCCACATCTTCTGCACGCCCGACCAAATCCAGAGCGAATTTGCGATGCTGCTGGAACTCATCCAGGAAATTTTGGGGCGCTTCGGCCTGACCGACTACCAGGTGCGGCTTTCCCTGCGCGGGGAAGGCGGCAAATACGTGAACGATCCTGAAAAATGGGATAAAGCCGAAGCGGCGTTGCGCGCTGCCCTCGACGCCAGCGGCCTGGATTATGTGGAAGCCACCGGCGAGGCGGCCTTCTACGGCCCCAAGGCCGACTTCATCGCCCAGGACACCCTCGGCCGCGAGTGGCAACTTTCCACCATCCAGGTAGATTTCATCCAGCCAGCCCGCCTGGGCCTGACCTACATCGGCCCCGACGGCGAGGAACACACGCCCGTGGTGCTGCACCGCGCCATCATGGGCAGCACCGAGCGCTTCATGGGCGTGCTCATCGAGCACTACGCGGGCGCGTTCCCCGTGTGGCTGGCACCGGTGCAGGCCGTGCTCATTCCCATTGCCGACCGCCACGTGCCCTACTGCCAGAAAGTGGCGCAGGAACTGCGCCTCGCCGGCCTGCGGGTGGAAGTGGACGACAGCAGCGCCCGCATGAACGCCAAAATCCGCACCGCGCAGAAGCAAAAAGTGCCCTACATGCTGGTGGTCGGCGACAAAGAGGTGGAAGCCAAACACGTCGCCGTGCGCCTGCGTTCCGGCGAGAACCTCGGCCCCATGCCTGTCGCCGCGTTCCTGGAAAAAGCCCAGGCCGACATTGCCGAAGGCATCTAAATTCGTGCACGCCTCAAAGCCCCGCCTGCGCCCTGAGCGGAAGGGCGAGCGTAGCGAGCACTGAAGCCGAAGGGCATTGTTGAGTACTGCGCTTCGACTTCGCGCCCTACGGGCGCTCCGCTCAGCGCATGTGGACTACCTGACTACCCGACCATCTGACTATCATGTGGTCTACCTTCACCCTCAAAATTCACACCCCCGGCCGCGGCCTGCACGACATCACCGCCGCGGTGGCCGAAAAGGTCGCGGCCAGCGGGGTACAAACCGGCATGTGCTTCCTGTTTGTGCCGCATACCAGCGCGTCGCTGGTGCTCAACGAAAACTGGGACCCCACCGCCCGCGCCGACCTGGAAGGCGCCTTTGACCGCCTGGTGCCCGACGGCCAGTCCTGGTTTCGGCACACCCTGGAAGGCGTGGACGACATGCCCGCGCACATCCGCGCCGCGCTCACGCTGCCGAGCGTCGCGATTCCCATTGGGGAAGGCCAACTCATGCTGGGCACGTGGCAGGGCATCTACCTCTTCGAGCACCGCACGCGGCCCCACCGGCGGCGGGTGCTGGTGTGGATTCTGGCATAATGCAAAAACGCCGCCCTTCGGTTCAGTTGGGCGGCGTTGCTTTTTGGGGGCGCGACGTGGGGCGCTCAGAGCAACCCTTGCAGCCACACGGCCAGCGCCGCGGCGACCATCCCCAGGCCGGTGCCGCTGAGCACGTCCAGGGGGTAATGGACGCCTAAGGCAATGCGCCCGAAGGAAACCAGTGTGGCAAGGCCGACCAGCGCCCAGCCCCACGTCGGCGGCAGCAGCCGCGCCACGGTAAAAGCCAGCAGCCACACCCGCAGCGCATCGCCGCTGGGGAAGGAGGGGTCGCTGGGGGGGCGGGGTTGCCCCATCTGGGCTTCCTGGGGCATGGCCTGAAAGGGACGGGGGCGGTTGATGCGCCCTTTGAGCATCCGTTCCAGCAGAACGATGACCCCGTAGGCCAGCAGGATGGCCGCGCCTTCTTGCCAGCGGGCCAGCACGGCCACCAGCCCTGCCGCGGCCACGATGCCTTCCAGCGTGCCCAGCACCCAGAGCACGCGGAAGAAGGGCAATGCGCGTCGTAGCGGGCGGTGCAGTGCCAGAAAAAGCCGCCGATCGAAGCGCTCGATAGCGGGCAGGCGGTGGCTCAGGCCAAGGGCGAAAAGGATGCTGCCGGTGACCAGCAGGGTTAGCGGAGTAAGAATGTTCATTGGGGGACTTCCGGCAACAGATGGGGCCATACGGGGTAGAACATCAACCATTGCAACGGGCGCTGACGGATGTAGCGTTCCACCACGTTGAGCACCCGTTGGGCATTTTCACGGATGTCGGCGCGGCGGTTGCCGCTTTCCTGCATGGGGATGGGCTCCGAAAGGGTGACGTGGTAATGCCCTTCGGCATCCATGCGCGCTGCAACAACGCGCACGGGCACGTGCGCGTCCATCGCCAGGCGGACGTGGCCCGTAGGCAGGGGGGCGGGCTCGCCGAAAAAGGTCAGCACGGCTTTTTTGCCGGGCACCGGGCGGTCCACGCCGGTCACCACCACGCCGCCCTGTTTCAGCCGTTCTACTGCCTGGATGAGTGCGCGGGGGCTGATGGGGGTAATATCCACGCCGGGGGTGGCACGGATGCGGTTTTGCCACAGGTAGCCGCTGGTGGGGGTCGCGATGGCCAAAATCTGGGCGCGCACCCCCGCGATGCCCACGGCTTTGATGGCCAGGTCGAAGTTGCTCAGATGCGGCCCGACGACGACATACCCCGCACGGTTGGCCTGGCTCTCTTCTACCGCTTGCCAGACGCTTTCATCCAGCGTCACCATTTGCCGGATGGCCTCGGTGTCGTGCATGTGGCGGTAGAGGTCGTATTGGCAGCGTCCGGCATGGCGCAGCACTTCGCGGGTGGCCTCGCTGAGTTGTTCTGCGTTCCAGGTTTTGCCATGCACCACCCACTGGTTCAGCCGGATGGCCTGAATGAGCCGTGAACGTTTGAACAGTGTCAGGAAATCGGCCAGGCCGCGCGCGACCCGGTAGCCCAGCGGGGGATTCAGACTGCGCGCCAAAGCCAAGGCAAAGGCGACACCGTAGCGGCTGGTGGTGAGGTCTTGGACATCCATGAGTTCCTCGGTGATGGCTGGCGTCTTCCCTGGGCGTCGGCCCCGTGATCACGCGGGGAACGCAGACGGCTTAGCGGGTTTTGGCCGGAGGGGGATTTTTGAGTAAGTCGTAGCTTTCCACAAGCACCGGAATGCCCCGCAGCAGGCACCAGATCACCGCAAGCCATGTCAGCACCAGCGCGATGGTGTGCACGGTGGGGTGGAAGGCGGGATACGGCGCGCCTGGGGTGTGAAAGGCCAGGTCGAGGGTCAGCGCCGTGAAGGCTGCCCCCTTCAGGAAGCCGTAACTGCTGCGCATGAAGCGCGAAGCCACCAGAAAACGGCTAATGGGTGATTTGACTTGCTCGAAGGGGGGCAATCCGTTGCTCATGCCCACCGCCCGCATGGCATCCACCGTGGTGCCCCGAGTGATCACGATGAGCGGCACCACGATGGAAATCAGCCCTAAATGGGCAAAGACCACCCACAAAATGATTTCCAGCGTGCGGTCGGTGGCAATATCTAAGGCGCTTCCTAACAGGCTGGTTTCGCCCCGCGCCCGGGCGACGATGCCGTCGATGCTGTCCATTGCAATGATGACAATGATGAACAGCGCACTCCAGAAGCGCAGGGAGAAGCCGCCATAGTACAGAAATGCGACGTAAAGAAAGAGGAGAGGAAAACGGGCTAAAGTGATGAGATTGGCCATGTTGCCTACCCAAAAAGAGTGTGCCGTTAGTTTAGCATCTTCTGGAGGGAATGGCAAGGGCGCGAAAACCTTGCCAAATTGCGGGGGGATGAGTATAATCGCCGTTGCCTGTCGGGGCGTGGCGCAGTCCGGCTAGCGCGCTTCAATGGGGTTGAAGAGGTCCCGAGTTCAAATCTCGGCGCCCCGACCAGCAGCCCGCAATACTTCATTGCGGGCTTTTTCTCATTTATAATAACCCCCACCCGACTCCCTGACTATCCGACTATCCGACTATCCGACTCCCCTCCCATGTCCCTCACCCAACTCCCTTTTGACCTCCCCGGCACGTTTTTCCGCAGCCCGATGCCCTTTTCCGCCTACGACCCCGACGGCGATCTCTGGCGGGCGTACCGGCGCGTGGGCGTGGAGGGCGTGGTGGTGCTCACGCCTACCGAAGAAGCCCTCGCCCGCACGGCCTGCGACCTGCCGACGTTCTACCGCCGTCACGGCCTGGAAGTGCTGCATTTCCCCATCCCCGACCTGGAAGCCCCGGCTCCTGCCGCGTTGCATTGGGCTGCCGAGCAGGCCCTGGCCTGGCTGCGCAGCGGCCGCACGGTGGCCGCGCACTGCTTTGTGGGGCATGGCCGCACCGGCTTGCTTGCAGCCTGCATGGCCCGCTTGCGCTGGGGGTGGGATGCCGAGCGCGCTCGCAATTGGCTGCGTCAATACATCCCCGGGGCGGTGGAAACCGAAGGCCAGTTCGCCGCGCTGAAAATGTGCGCCGAAACCGCCCCCCGCCCCCCTGCGCCGCCGCCGGAAATTCCTCGCTGGCTGGCGTGGGCGCGGCAAATTCAGGCCGAAGCGCAAACCGGCCTGCACTACGCCGAAAACCCCTACCAGCAGGAGCGCTTCCGGCACCTGATGGCGCTGGCTGAGGAAATCACCCGCGCGGCCGGGCATTTGCCGCCGGAGCCGGTGCATGAACTCTACACCCGCCCCGAAGGCTATGCCACCCCGCGGGTGGATGTGCGGGCGGCGGTCTTTGACGCGGAGGGGCGTATTTTGCTCGTGCGGGATGCTTCCGATGGGCGCTGGTGCCTGCCCGGCGGCTGGGCCGACGTGGGCGATACGCCTTCTGGCGCGGCCGAGCGAGAAGTGCTGGAAGAGGCCGGTTTCCAGGTGAAAGCCCGCCGCCTCATCGGCGTGTACGATGCCAACCGGGTGCCCGGCAAACTGCACCTCTACCACGCTTTCAAGGTGGCTTTCCTGTGCGATTTGCTGGAAGGCGAAGCCCGCCCCAGCATTGAGACCACCGAGGTGGCTTTTTTCGCCTACGACGACCTGCCGACCGACCTTTCGCCCTACCGCACCCCCCGCCGCTTGCTGGAAGACGCCTTTGCCGCCGCTCGCGCCGACCATTGGGAAACCGTGTTTGATTAACCGCCGATGATGCGGATTTCACAGAAAAAACTGCGCCCATCTGCGAAACCTGTGGTTGCTTTTTTGGAGGCTCCTATGCTTATCACCAACACCACCCTTGTGACCTGGGACGACCAACGCTGCATCCTCCCCGACCATGCGTTGCTCGTTCGCGATGGTGTGATTGCCGAAATCGGCCCTACCGACGTTCTGGAAGCCCGTTACCCCGCGGAAGAACGGCTCGATGCCCGCGGCCAGTGGGCTTTCCCCGGCCAGATTGTAGCGCACACCCATTTTTATGGCGCCTTTGCCCGGGGCATGGCCATCCCCGGCCCTGCGCCTAAGGTGTTCCCCGAAATTTTGCAGCGCCTCTGGTGGCCTTTGGACCAGGCGCTGGACGAGGAAGCCGTGCGGCTTTCTGCCGAGGTGATGCTGGTGGACGCCATCCGCAACGGCGCGACCACCCTTTTTGACCACCACGCCTCGCCCAATGCCCTTGCCGGCTCGCTGGATGTGATCGCCGAGGCCGTGCGCCGCGCCGGCGTGCGCGCCGTGCTGGCTTACGAGGTGACCGACCGCTACGGCAAAGCCAGCGCGCGTGAAAGCATTGCCGAAAACGTCCGCTTTGCTGAGGCCGTGAAGCAGGAAAGCGACTACAACACCCCCACACAGCGCTTGGCGGCCACTTTTGGCTTGCACGCCAGCCTCAGTTTGGACGACGACACCCTGGAGGCGGCCCGCGAAGCCTGCCCGCCCGATGTGGGCTTCCACATCCATGTGGCCGAACACGAATCCGACGAAGATGACAGCCTTGCCCGCACCGGCCTGCGGGTGGTCGACCGGCTGGCAAAGCACGGTATCTTAGGCGAGCGCACCATTGTGGCGCACGCCGTGCATGTGGATGCCCGCGAAATGGCGCTGCTGGCCGAAAGCGGTACCTGGGTGACGCATCAGCCGCGTTCCAACATGAACAACGCGGTAGGCACGGCGCGGGTGGAAGAAATGCTGCGCATGGGCATCCGCGTGGGGCTGGGCACCGACGGCTTCCCCAGCGCGATGTGGGAAGAAGCCCGCTTTGCCTATTTCGTGCATAAACTGGCACACCGCGACCCCCGCCGGATGGATGGCAACACGGTGATGCGCCTGCTGGTGGAAAACAACCGCGCCCTCGCCAACCTCTACTTCCCCGTGGCGCGGCTGGGCGTACTGGAACCCGGCGCGGCGGCGGATATCATCCTGGCCGATTTCCACCCCCACACGCCCGTAACCCCCGACAATTTGCCCTGGCACCTGATTTTTGGCGCTTACGAGCGCATGATTACCACGACCATCGTGGCGGGGGAGGTGCTGATGCGTGAGCGGGAACTGCTCACCCTTGACGAAGCCCGCATCGCTGCCGAAGCCCGCGCCAAAGCGCCGCAGGTGTGGGAAGCCTATCAGCGCGTGCTGGGCGCAGCGTAGCAGGCGCTTGTGAGTTGGGCCGAGCGTTGGCAAAAACTTGGCAAAAACTGTGCCGCGGGGGTATAATTCTTGTGCGTCCGCGGTTTGCTGAGGCTGAGGTCTTTCTCAGGAGTGCTTTCCATGGCGATGTGGCATAGTGTTTGACCCCTTTCAGGTTGTCAACCCGACTCGGCCGCGTGTGGACGCAGCCGAGTTTTTTATGCCCTCCCATGGCAGGCAAAATTCACGACAGAAGGGAGGTGAGACCTTTGCCCGTCAGCGTAGTGTTACGCCCCAACGAGACATCCGAGCAACTTCTGCGCCGGTTCCGCAAGCAGGTTGCGAAGAGCGGCATTCTGAGCGCCGTGCGTCGGAAGCGCTGGTATGTCTCCAAGAGTGAATTGAATCGGATGCAGAAGAAAAAGGCAATTCGGCGAATGCGGCGGCGCTTGCGTAAGATTCAGGAGCGCCAAAAGGGCCGCTAAGCCCCACTTTTCGGAGGTGTTGTTCGATGGCAGAGGAAAAAATTGAAGTGGAAGGCACAGTGATTGAGGCCCTCCCCGGCACGCAGTTCAAAGTGCGGCTGGATAACGGCCATGAGATCCTGGCCTACCTTTCCGGCAAGATGCGGAAGTATTACATTCGCATTCTGCTGGGCGACCGGGTGCGGGTGGAAATGTCCCCTTACGACCTGAGCCGTGGACGCATTACCTACCGCTACAAGCGTTCCCGCCCGCAGCAGAACGCCGCGTAACACCTCCGAAGTGTGTGCGTGGGGGTGCCTGCCGCTTTTTTGCGTGCAGCCCCCGTGCCTTGATATGTGAAACAGCCCCGGCGGTTCGCCCCAGGGCTGTTTTGCTTCCTTTGACCTTGCGAGGAAACCCGTATGGAAGACCTTGCCCGCCTGGCCCAACGCTGGCTGCATTGGCGTCTGACACCTGCTCAGCAGGCTGCTTTTGACCGCTACCTGCAGGAACTGCTGGCATGGAACCGGCGTTTCAACCTGACGGCCATTCGGGAACCCGAGCAGATTGTCGTCAAGCACTTTTTGGATTCTCTCAGTGTGCTCACCGTGACAGGCTGCCTCGATGGCAAGCGTGTCGTCGATGTGGGCACTGGTGCGGGCTTCCCTGGGCTGGCGCTGAAAATTGCCTGCCCCGACATGCGCCTGACCCTGGTGGAATCGGTGGGTAAGAAGGCCGAGTTTTGCCGTCATGTGGTGGATGCGCTGGGGCTGGAGGGGGTGGAGGTCATCACCGGGCGGGCTGAAGAGGTGGGGCGGCAGCCGAGTCACCGGGAATCTTACGATTGGGCAGTGGCGCGGGCCGTGGCCCGGTTGCCAATTTTGGCCGAATATTTACTGCCGCTGGTGCGGCTGGAAGGCGCCATGCTCGCGCAAAAAGGGGAAACCGGCCCGGCGGAAGTTCAGGCAGCCCGCCACGCCTTTGCCGTGTTGGGCGGCGATCTGGAACGGGTGCAGCCGCTAACGCTGCCGGGCATCACCGAAACGCGCTATTTGATTGTCGTGCGCAAGCGCGCTGCCACCCCGGCGGGCTACCCGCGGCGGGTGGGGGTGCCGGCCAAACGGCCGTTGTGAAGCGATGGCCTGCGCCGCCGCTGGACAAACTGCCCGCCCTTCGTTATAATCTGCCCACATTCAAGAAAGCGAAGCCCAGCGCGGGGCCAAGTAGCCGTGGGCGCTGTGCAGCGAGCCGCCGGATGGTGCGAGGCGGTCGGCGCAGCGGCGAAATCCACCCCGCCGGTGGCAACACCGGGGCATCCCCGGAGGGGCGGCGGTGGCCGCCGTAAGGGGTATCGGGTTGCGCCCGTTACAGCGCCCAGAGGCAGCCGCAGCGCGGCTGTGAATGCAGGTGGCACCACGAGCGCCCCCCTCGTCCTGCGCGCGGGGGGCGCTTTGCCATTCGCCAGGAGGTGTGAAATGCTGGACATTCGTCTGTTCCGCGAAGACCCCGAAGTGGTGCGCGAGGCGCTGCGCAAACGCCAGATGCGCCCGGCTATTGTTGACGAAGTGCTCGCCCTCGATGCCGAGCGCCGCGCCCTCATCCAGAAAAGCGAAGCCTTGAAGGCCGAGCGCAATCGGGTTTCCAAAGAAATCGGCCGCGCCAAAGACCCCGCCGCGCGCGAAGAGAAAATTGCCGCCATGCGGCAGGTGCGCGCTGAGATTGCTTCCCTCGACGAAGCCCTGCGAGAAAAAGAGGCGCAACTGCATCATTTGCTGGCGACTATTCCCAACATCCCCGACGCGCGGGTGCCGGAAGGCCGCGATGAGAGCGAGAACGTCGTGCTCCGGCAGGTGGGCGAGGTGCCGCAGATGGATTTCGAGCCCCGCCCTCACTGGGAACTTGGCCCGCAACTGGGCATCATGGATTTCGAGCGCGGCGTCAAACTGAGCGGAAGCCGCTTTTACATCCTCAAAGGGGCTGGCGCTCAACTGGAACGCGCCCTGATTGCCTGGATGCTTGACCTCCACCGCCGCCAGGGCTACACCGAAATCTACCCGCCGTTCATGGTCAAGGAAGCCGTGGTTTTTGCTTCGGGGCAGTTGCCCAAATTCCGTGACAACCTCTACCACGATGCCGAAGAGGATTTCTGGTGGGTGCCGACGGCCGAGGTGCCGCTGACCGGCATGCACATAGGCGAGATTTTCGAGGAAGACGACCTGCCGCGCTACTATACCGCCTACACGCCCTGCTTCCGGCGGGAAAAGATGAGCGCCGGCCGCGACGTGCGCGGTATCAAGCGCGGGCACCAGTTCGACAAGGTCGAGATGTATATCTACACCCGTCCGGAGGAATCGGATAAGGCGCTGGAAAAAATGCTTGCTGATGCCGAAGCCACCCTGGCCGAACTGGGGCTGACCTATCGGGTGGTGCAACTTTGCACCGGCGATCTGGGCTTTGCAGCCCGCATCACTTACGACCTGGAAGTTTGGGCGCCCGGCAGCGGCGAATGGCTGGAGGTTTCCTCGGTTTCCAACGTCGGCGATTTCCAGGCGCGCCGGGCCAACATTCGCTATCGTCCGCAGGGCAGCAAGAAGCCCCGCTTCCTGCACACCCTCAACGGTTCGGGGTTGGGCCTGCCGCGCACCATGATTGCGGTGCTGGAGAACTACCAGCAGGCCGATGGCAGCGTGGTGGTGCCGGAAGTGTTGCGGCCTTACATGGGGGGGCTGGAAGTCATCCGACCGGCGTAACCGGTGCGAGGAGACGCGATGAACTGGCTGGGCCTGACGCTTCGCATAGCCACGCTAATCGTCATGTTGGTGGGGCTGTTTGGGCTGGTGGTGCCGATTTTCCCTGGCATTGTGGTCATCTGGCTGGCGGCGTTGGGCTATGGCCTGGCTGCCGGTTTTGGCGGCGGCGGGGTGTGGGTGTTTGCAGCCCTGACCGTGCTGATGCTGGTGGGCGTGGTCATTGACAACATCTTGATGGCTCGCGGGGCGCATGTGGGTGGGGCGGCATGGTATAGCATTGCCCTGGCCCTGGCTGGGGGGCTGGCGGGCACCTATTTCTTCCCACCGTTGGGTGGGCTGGTTGCTGCCCCGCTGGTGTTGCTGGGGGTGGAATACTTGCGCCAGCGCGACCATCGCGCCGCCTGGGAAGCCACCCGCGGCTATCTTTGGGGCTGTGGCTGGGCTTTTGTGGTGCGCTTTGGCCTGGGCGTGGTGATGATTGCCCTGTGGGCTGCTTTTTGGGCATGGTAGCCGCTCGCGAGGGGGCTGCGCGGGCGCTCTTGTTGCATGGGTCTCTGCATCGTTATTGGAAGGAGGTTGCTTCGTGCTGTTCGTTGTGATTGCATTAGGGCTGACTTATGGCTTTTTGAACGGTTTTCACGATAGTCCGAACATCGCGGCACCGTTGATTTCCACGCGGGCCTTGCGCCCTCGCACCACTTTGCTTTGGGTGGCTGTGGGTGAGTTCCTGGGGCCGTTGGTTTTTGGTTCGGCGGTGGCGAAAGCCATCGGCGCCGATATGTTCTATGGGGAGGCCATTACCCTGACCATTCTGGCGGCTGCTTTGATCGGCGCTAACGTTTGGAATCTCATCACCTGGTGGTTTGGGATTCCCTCTTCCTCTTCCCACGCGCTGGTGGGAGGGCTGTTGGGGGCGGCGGTGATCGCCCGCGGTGTGGGCGTGATTCGCTGGCCGGGGTTGACGCGCGTGTTGATTGCGCTTTTTAGTTCGCCTTTTTTGGGCTTTTTCGCGGGCTATATCGTCACCAAGTTCAACTTCGTCACCTTCCGGAATGCCTCGCCGCGCATGGGTGAAGTCTTCCGGCGTGGCCAGTTGTTGACGGCCATTGGGCTGGCGATGAGCCACGGCGCCAACGATTCGCAGAAAACCATGGGGGTGCTCACGCTGGCATTGGTGGTGAGCGGCCAGATTCCGCATTTTGCGGTGCCGTTTTGGGTAGTGTTGTTGTCGGCCATTGTGATGGGGGTGGGTGCGAGTTTGGGGGGCTGGCGGCTTATTTTGACGCTGGGGGGGCGCGTGTTCCGCATTCGGCCGATTCACGGTTTCAGTTCCCAGGTTGCCAGCGCCGTGGTCATTGGTGGGGCTTCCTTGTTGGGCGGCCCTGTGAGCACCACCCACGTGATGACCTCGGCGCTCATGGGCTCAGGGGCAGCCGAGCGCATCAACAAGGTGCGCTGGCAAATTGCCGGTGATATGGTTTATGCCTGGATTCTCACCATTCCGATTAGTGGCCTGGTGGCGGCCGGGTTTTATTTGTTGCTGCACGCCATAGGATTGTAAGATGCCAACCTATCTCATCCATTACAGTAGTGAAATTGGCCTCAAAGGGCACAACCGCCGCGATTTCATCAATCAGTTGCGCCGCAACATTCGTCGGCAGCACCCGGCGGTGACTTCGGTAGAACACCTGATGGGGCGGCTGGTGGCTGAAAGCCCCCAGGCGGAAGATTTCGGCGATGTGTTTGGCGTGGCATGGTGGGCGGAAGTCACCGTCGTGGCTGCTGAAGTGGAAGCCATGACCGCCGCGGCGGTGGCCGAAGCCCGGCGGCAGGCCGCCCCGGGGAAGACGTTTGCCATCCGCGCCCGCCGTGCCGAAAAGCGTTTCCCGCTGAACTCGCAGGAGATCGGCCGCGTGGTGGGCGCTGCGGTGGCCGAGGCCACGGGCATGGGGGTGAACCTGGATGCCCCTGATGTGGAGGTGTTTGTGGAAGTCGCGCCGGGGGCGGTTTTCGTTTTTGCCGGGCGGCACCCTGGCCCCAGTGGGTTCCCGGTGGGCGTGAGCGGCAAACTTGTGGGGCTGTATTCGGGCGGCATCGATTCGGTGCTCGCGGCCTACCTGATGGCGCGGCGCGGTGCCCGGTTGTCGTTGGTGCACTTCCATGTTTTCGAAGAGGCCGAGGAAGCCCATGTGCAGAAGGTGGGGCAACTGGCCGCGCGGTTGGGAGGCTACATTCCCGGCCTGAAGGTGCATTATTTGCCCTACCGCCCCTATCACTGGCGGGCTGCCGATTTGCCGCAAAAGTATCAGCCTTATCGGGTGGTGACGTTCCGCCGGTTCATGGCCCGCGCGGCGGCGGCCATTGCCCGGCGGGAAGGCGGCCAGGCGGTTTTCAGCGGCGATAGCCTGGGGCAGGTGGCTTCCCAAACGCTGGAAAACATGCTGGCCGTCAACGCTGCACTGGAAGGCTTCCCGATTTTTCGCCCGCTGCTGGCGTGGAGCAAGCAAGAGATTATCGACCTGGGCGAGCGGCTGGATTTTTACGACCTGGCCAAGCAGCCTTACCGCGATGGCTGCGCTTTGCTGGCGCGCAAGCCCGCGACGCGCGCCAATTTGCAGCGCGTGGCCGAGATGGAAGCCTTGCTGGATATCCCCTCGTTGCTGGAAGAGACCCTGGCGCAGGACGAGGTGCGTGTCTATGGCGCATGAGGCGAGGTGGCTGGCATGAAACGATGGCATTTCTTGCTGGGGTTGGCCGTCAGCGCGGGGTTCCTTTACCTTGCCCTGAAGGGGATGCGGCTGGCCGAGTTTTGGTCGGCGTTGCGCCACGCCAATTACTGGTGGCTGCTGCCGGGCATTGCGGTGTACTTTTTGGCCGTGGTGGTGCGGGCGTGGCGCTGGCATTACCTGGTGCGTCCCATCAAGTCGGTGCCGGTACGGACGATGTTCCGCCTGGTGGCCATCGGCTATATGGGCAACAACATCTACCCCGCACGTGCGGGCGAGGTGCTGCGGGCGGTGCTGCTCAAGCGGCACGAGGGGGTGCCGGTTTCGGCTTCGCTGAGCACCATTTTGGTCGAGCGCGTGTACGATGGCGTGGTGATGCTGGCGTTTGTCTTTCTCAACCTGCCGGAACTTACCCGCCTGACGGCTGATTCCGGCTTTGTAGGCAGTATTCAGAACCTTGCCATTGGCGGGGCGGTGGCCTTTTTGGGGGCGCTGCTGGCTTTTTTGCTGGCGGCGATGTTCCCGCAGCGGGCCGAGGCGGTGCTGGTGTGGGGTGTGCGCTGGGTGCCTGAGCGCTTTCGCGAGCGTGTGTTGAGCGTGGGGCGCAAATTCCTTTCCGGTCTCGAGGCGCTGCGCTCGCCCCAGGAAGCCCTGATGGTGTTCCTTACCTCGCTGGTCATCTGGCTGCTGGAAACCGGCAAATACTGGCTGGTGATGCACGCTTTCCCTTTCCATGTCAGTTTCTTTGCGCTTATGCTGATGAACGGTGTGGTCAACCTGGCGACCACCCTGCCTTCGGCCCCCGGTTATGTGGGCACTTTCGATACCCCCGGCATTGCCGTGCTGATGGCCTATGGGGTGGAAAAAGGCCTCGCGGCGGGGTATACTTTGGTGCTGCACGGCGCGTTGTGGCTACCGATTACCCTGCTGGGCGCTTATTACCTCGCCCAGGAAGGCATCAAGCCTGCACAGGTCGAGGCCCTGCGGGAAGACGAAGCAACGAACTAACGAAGCAACGAACCATACCTCCTCCGCTGGAGTTTTCCCTTGTTTGAACTCACTTTTTTAGGCACATCGGCTTCGGCGCCCTCGGTGCATCGCGGGCTTTCGGCGCACATCATTCAACACAACGAGCACCGCTTTTTGCTCGATTGCGGCGAGGGCACCCAGCGGCAGATTCTGCGCGCCGGGGTGGGCTTCAAGCGCCTCAACCGCATTTTGATCACCCACGGCCACCTGGACCATATCCTGGGGCTGGGGGGGCTGCTCTCCACTTTCATGCGCTGGGAGGCCATCGAGCGGCTGGAGATCTACGCCGGGGCGTGGGCGCTGGAACGCATCCGCATCTTGTTGTATGACGTGGTCTTGGGGGGGCATCGCCCACCCATGGAACTGGCGCTCATTCCTGTGACGCCGGGCGTGATTTTTGAGGCCGACGATTTCACGATAACGGCCTTCCCGGTGTGGCACCGTGGGCCAGATTGCTACGGCTATCGCTTTGAAGAGAAGAGCCGCCGCCCCTTTTTGCCCGAAAAGGCCGAGGCGCTGGGGGTGCCGCCGGGGCCGTGGCGCCGCGACCTGGTGGAAGGCCGCCCCGCGCGGCTGCCCGATGGACGCGTGATTCAGCCCGATGCCGTGCTTGGCCCCCCGCGCCGCGGGGTGCGTTACGTTCACATTGGCGATGTGGGGCGCACCGACGAACTGGTGGAAACCTGCCGGGGCGCGGATGCGCTGGTCATTGAAGCGACTTACCTGGAAGAGGAAGCCGACATGGCGCGACGGTTTGCCCACCTCACGGCGCGGCAGGCGGCGGAACTGGCAGCCCGCGCTGAGGTGGGGCAACTGATTCTCACTCATCTTTCCCGCCGCTATCGCGAACAAGACGTCCTGCGGGAAGCGCGCCAGGTCTTCCCCAACACCTTCGTGGCGCGTGATTTCGACCACTTTCAGATCCGCCGTGGCGAAGTGTTGCTGGAACGCCCGCCACGGCGCTGACGCCTTCCCCGAAAAGTTTGGTAAAATTCACCCCATCGCCTGCGGGCGGTGAACGACGACCCTCGCTTTGGAGGTGTGCATGAACGTCACCATTGGCCTGGCTTTTGTGGCCGGGTTGGCTTCTTTCCTCTCGCCTTGTGTGCTGCCCCTGGTGCCTGCTTACATCAGTTACCTCAGCGGGCGTGCTTTGGCCGAAACCACCGCCGGCAAGCAGCGTGGCAAGGCTTTGATGCACGGGTTGGCTTTCGTGTTGGGGTTTAGCCTGGTCTTTATTTCGTTGGGGGTGGCAACCTCGGCGTTGGGCGGTCTGCTTTACAGCGTGCGCGAGTGGCTGGCAAGAATCGGCGGCGTAATTGTGGTCATTTTCGGCATTCACATGACCGGTATCGTGCGCATTCCGTTTCTGGAATACGACATCCGCCCCGACGCGGAGATCGACAGCAAAGGATTGCTTTCCTCGGCATTGATGGGGATTTTCTTCTCTGCTGGCTGGAGCCCGTGCGTTGGGCCGGTGCTGGGCGCGATTTTGACCATTGCGCTCAACGGCGGTTCCATTGCCCAGGGGGCCGTGCTGCTGACGGCTTACTCTGCCGGGCTGGCGGTGCCTTTCCTGCTGGCGGCCCTCAGCATCGACTGGGTGACGGTGATTTTGCAGAAATACAGCCGTCTCAGCCGCATTGTGGAAATTTTGATGGGCATCACGCTCATCATCGTGGGCGCGATGCTGACGCTTGGCGTGTTCTCTTACATCGCCCGGTTGGGTAATCTCTTCAACTTAGGATTGTAGTCATGGCTCGAAAAAAATACACGAAGTCCCGAAAACGTGCCAGCACCACCTCGCCGGAAACCGCCCTGCTGCGTGGGGCTTTGCTGATTGTGGGGTTGTTTCTGGCTGTGTGGGGCGGCAGCATGTTGCTCAAGGGGAACAGCAGCGGCTCGGAGCGGGCTTCTGCTCCTGTGGTAGGGGCCAACGCCCCCTCGTTCGCGGCGGAAACCCTGGACGGCAAAATCGTGCACCTGCAAGATTTTCGCGGTAAGCCCGTGGTGCTCAACTTCTGGGCGACCTGGTGCCCGCCGTGCCGTGCCGAGATGCCCATGCTGCAGCAATATTACGTCAAGCACCAGAACGATTATGTCATGCTGGCCGTCAACGATGCCGAACCAGCCAGCCAGGTAGCCGATTTCATCAAGCAAAAAGGCTTTACCTTCACGGTGTTGCTTGACCCTCAGCAAGCGTTGGTGCAGATGTACCGCATTCAGGGTTTCCCGACCACCTTTTTCATTGACAAAGACGGGGTGATCCGTTACATGCACGTCGGCATGTTGCAGGAAGGCGACCTGCGGGCCGGCTTGCAGAGCATTGGCGTGACGCCATGATCACCGTGGTACTTTACACTCGCCCGGAAGACGAGGGTGTTGAGGCGCTTCGCAGCCTGCTGGAAGATTTGCAAGGCGAAGTGCCTCATCGCGTGGTCACGGTCGATGTTTCCCAAAACGTCGGCCTGGCCGAAAAACTGGCCGGGCGCACCCCCATGCTACGCATTGGGCCTTATACCCTGGATGGCGACCTTAACCGCACCCGCATTTTGATCGCCCTGCGAGCGGCGGCCAAAGGCCAGGCCGAAGGACGGCAAATGGCCCCGCGTCGCGTCAACGCCACCGAGCGGTTTATCTACTGGTTTAGCAAGCATTGGCTGCTGGTGTTCAACCTGCTGGTTGGGTTGTATGTCGGTTTGCCGTTTCTCGCACCAACTTTGATGGAGGCGGGGTTGACCACCCCTGCCAAAGCCATTTACACCGTTTATGGTGCAACCTGTCACCAGTTGGCTTTCCGCTCGTGGTTTCTTTTTGGCGAACAGCCTGCCTACCCGCGTGCCGCGGCGCACGTGCCCGGTCTGGAGCCTTACGGCGAGGCTACTGGCCTGAACCCTAACGACCTTTGGCAGGCGCGGCGGTTTATCGGCAACCGCACGGTGGGATTCAAAGTTGCCATTTGTGAACGCGATATTGCCATCTACGGCGCGATCTTGCTCTTTGGCCTGCTCTATGGCCTCACCCGCCGCCGCATTCCGCCGCTGCCCTGGTATCTCTGGCTGTTGCTGGGGTGGCTTCCCATTGGGCTGGATGGCTTCAGTCAGTTGTTGAGCCAGATGCCGCATTCTTTCCTGCCCTATCGCGAGAGCACGCCCTTGCTGCGCACCATTACCGGCTTTTTGTTTGGCTTTACAACGGCTTGGTTTGGTTATCCCCTGGTCGAAGAGAGCATGCGGCAGAACGTTAAAGCGTTGGAAGCCCGCTTTCACATCTCGCGCGCCGTCTACGGTGAAGACCGCCGCAATGCCTGACTGGCCGACTCGCCGACTACCCGACTACCTGACTATCTGACTCTCCCCCATGCCTTTCACTGAACATCAAGGCTTGCGTTACTACACTTTTAGCAATCTGGCCCGCCACGGTGTGGTGCATGGCGTGTTTACCCGCCGCGGCGGGGCCAGCCCTGCGCCATGGACTTCCCTCAACATGGGTTCGACCGTGGGCGACGATTGGGGGCGGGTGCAATACAACATTTGGCGAGCGTTTGAGGCCCTGGAACTTTCGGTTGCCAGCCGTTTCGATGCCTGGCTGGTGCATGGCCGGGAAGCCGTGGTGGCGCAGGCCCCCCGGTCGGTGACGGCCCCCGAGCCGCCGCCGAAGGCCGACATCATCCTCACCAACCGCCCCGAAGTCACCTTAGTAATGCGCTACGGCGACTGTGTGCCTGTTTTGCTCTACGATCCGCGCCATCAGGCCATTGGGCTGGCGCACGCGGGGTGGCGGGGCACGGTGTTGGGGGCTGCGGCCGCGGCGGTGGGAGCCATGCAGGAAGCCTTCGGCAGCCGCCCTGCCGATTTGCTGGCGGCCATTGGCCCGGCCATCGGCCCTGACCATTACGAAGTGGGCGACGAGGTGGTGGCGCAGGTGCGGGAAGCCTTCGGCGAAGCAGCCGGCCGTCTGCTGCCCCGCTATGGCGACCGCTTTCACCTGGATTTATGGGAGGCCAACCGCCTGCAACTCTTGCGCGCCGGTGTGCCTGCCGAACAAATTGAGGTGGCGGCGCTGTGCACGGCTTGCCATCTGGATGATTGGTATTCTCACCGCGCCGAGCATGGCCGCACGGGGCGGTTTGGGGCTTTGCTGGCGCTGCCGCGCACGATGGAGGCTTCCTGATGGACGATCTGGCTGCCCGTCGTGCCCAACTGGAGGCGCTGCGGGAACGCATTGCTGTGTGTCGTGCCTGTTTAGAGGCGGGCTATTGGGTGCACCCCCGCCCGATTTATTCCGGCCATGTGGGGGCGCGCATCATGGTCATTGGCCAGGCCCCCGGCATCACCGAAGTGGAAGCCGGGCGGCCGTTCAACGCGGGCAGCGGCTCGCGCCTCTTCCGCTGGCTGGCCGACGCGGGCATCGAGGAAACCTGGTTCCGCCGCACGCAATACATGACCTCGGTCACCAAGTGTTATCCTGGCCGCGCCAAATCGGGCAGTGGTGACCGCGCCCCAAGCCGCAAAGAGCAGATGCTCTGCCGCCCTTTCCTGGAAGCCGAAATCGCCCTGGTGGACCCCGAACTGATTTTGCCTGTGGGGCGGTTGGCAATCAATATGTTTTACCCCCAAAAGGCCAGGCTGAGCGAAATCATTGGCACCGAAAAGCAGGTTGAGGGGCGTTGGGTGGTGCCGCTGCCGCACCCCTCCGGGGCCAGCCGCTGGCATCAGAGCGAAGCCAACCGTGCCCTGGTGCGGCAGGCGGTGGCGCGCATTGCGGCCCACATGGCACGCATGTTCCCCGACGGCATCGGTGGGATAAAAGAGGAATAGGGGCTGCTGGCAGCGTTGGCAGTGAGGGGTGGTACAATAAGGCCATTGGAAGGAGGTGCACCATGCCCGAAGAACCGTTCTCTGCCCCGCAGAATACCTCTGAAGCCCCGGAAACGCCCGCTCCCGCTGCCGGAGCGACGCCTTCGCCCGCGGTAGCAACCCCGCCTGCCGCAGAAACCAACCCCGAAGCGGGGGCTGCCCCTGCTTCGGCTCCTGAACTGCCCCCCGCGGCGGAAGGCCAGCCCGCTGAGCCACCTCAGTCTAAGCCGCCCAGCAAGGCCAGGCGTTTCTTGCGCCGCCTTTGGCGCTGGACGCTTGTGGTTTTGGTGGTGTTTGGGCTTGGTTTCGTGGCGGCGACTTGGCGATTGTATGTGCCCGCGCGAAACGCAGCACGTCAGGCCCAGGCCCAGGCCCAGCAGGCCGCGCAGCAGGTCCAGGATCTCCAGACGCAGTTACAACAGGTGCAATCCCAGCGCGATGCGCTGCAGGAAGAAGTGGAAAGCGCCCAACAAGCGAGCGACCGGGCGATGCTGGAAGCCGCCTTATCGGATGCGCTGGCTGAGGCGTATGCCGTGCGCCTGGCGTTGAAAGACGAAGATGCTACGGGGGCCAGCCTGCACGCCGAGGCGTTGGGGCGAGCCTTGCAGGCGTTGCAGCAAAAGACCCCTACTGCTCACCGCGACCTGGTAGCCCAGATGCAGAAGCAGGCGGCCGATATTCAGGCCAATTTGGATTCCCCCGGCTACGCCGACCGCCAGTTGCGGGCGCTGATTCAGCATTTGCAGGCGCTCAAAGAGGTGGTTTTGTCGCCATAGCGCCTGGCTGGCTTGGATGGTAGAATCATGCCCATGACCGCTTACCGCCGGTTGTGGGCTTTTGTGTTGTTGGCGCTCTCGTTGGCGGTGTTGAGAGGGCTGGCTGTGCCGCAGTGGGTTGCCGAGGCGCGCCCCCCTTTGCCAACCCCGCGCCCCTACGTGGATTGCCGCACTGTGCCGGAGAACGCACCGCCGCCGACATGGCAGGCGCGATTGGATGCAGTGGCGCGGACGTACATTGCTCCTGATCAGCCTGCTGCCGAGGCCGTGGCGCGCCGGTTGGGGTTCACACGCTTCCCCTCGCCTTCCAATATGTGCGGCCCCCTTTCGCTGGCTATTCTGCGGGGGGCAGGGCTGGTGCCGCCGCAAACACCGCTTTCCCGCTTCTGGCTGCTCAACCCGCGTACCGACTGGAGCACTATCCGCAAAGTGTTGCCCCCCGAGCGCTTTTGTCACACCCGCTTCACCCAACCGCTGGACAAGGTGGATTTCCGGGCTTTCCCCCTGCAGCCGGGCGATTTGCTCTACCTCTACGCCGGGCCGGGCGACACTTTCGAGCACATTTTAGTGGTCAGCCGGGTGGACGCGGCCGGGCGGGTGTATGCCGTCACCAACCTCAACCTGAAAGCCCAGGGTTACTATGTGGTGCGGGAAGTGATGCTTTACGACCCTCAGCACCCCGGCGAGGGGCAGTTTTATCAATGGACGGACCGCAAGTATGCGGCTACCATTGGCGTGACCGGCCGGGGGGGGGTTGAACTCTGGCGGCCGTTGTGGGCGACTTTCCCTCTACCCAGCGAGCCGTTTGCCCAGGGGCGCCATTTCTGGCCGTGGTGGGGGCGGCGAGGGCTGGCAGCGCGATAGCGGTGGTTCATTTCTCGGAAGGCGGCGGGAAGGCGGCAATTGCGCCGAGGGCGGTGACAGCCTGCGCACCAGCACGGTTGCCCGCTGCCGCGGCTTCTTTGGGGAAAGCCCCGCCCAGCGCGGCAGCGATGTAGCCCGCGGCGAAGGCATCGCCCGCGCCGGTGGTGTCGACCACGCGCGGCGCAGGGGGTGCAGGCACCACACCGCGGAAGTCGGCGCTGTGCACGTAGCAGCCCGCCGCGCCGAGTTTGACCAGCACCGTGGCGGCGCCTTTCGCCGCGAGGGCGGCGGTGATGGCCTCCGGTTCACTTTCGCCGGTGATGCGGCGGCCTTCGTGGGCGTTGCAGAAAAAGGCGTCGAGGTGGGGCAGCAGTGGCCAGAGAGGGGCGGGGTTTGCCATCGCGGGCGAAGTGACCACATCCAGCGACGTACGCAGGCCGCGGGCGGCTTCCAGCACCGGGGCAAGGTCGGGCGTGAGCAGGCCGGGGAGCACGAAATAGCCGCCAATGTGCAGCCAGCGCGCCCCCGCAGCGGCGTAATCGGCGGGGCGGAGGCGGTTGGGGGTGAGGTGGGCGTTCGCACCGGAAGTGTGGATGAAGCGCGGC
>DRMV01000030.1 GCA_011322445.1 Chloroflexota bacterium
CCGAGGATTTTGAGTTTGCCCTGGTTTTCTTTCATGAAGCCGGAAGCGGTGACGTTGTCGATGACCACGCCATCGACATCGCCGGAGAGGAGGGCCATGATCGCGCCGCCAAAGTCGTCGAAGGATTTGACGCGGTCTTCGGGGAAGTTCTTCTTGGCGACGATTTCGTTGGTAGTGCCGATCTGGGTGCCGACGAGTTTCTTGGGGTCGGCTTTGAAGCTATCGACGGTGCCCTGTTCGTCGGCGCGGACGAGGAGCACCTGGCCGATGGTGACGTAAGGCTCGGAGAAATCGACGATCTTGGCGCGTTCAGGGGTGATGGTCACGCCGTCGGCGAGCATGTCGTATTCACCGGCCTGCATGGCGGGGAAGATGCCGTCCCAGGCGGCTTCCTTGAACTCGGGCACGCAGTCGAGACGCTTGCAGATTTCGCGAACGGTGTCGTAATCCCAGCCTTCGGGCTTGCCGGTGTCTTTGTTGATGAAGTTGAAAGGCGGGTAGGCGTTTTCCACCGCGACGGTGATGTGCTTGCCGCCCAGGTCGGGGAGTTTAGCCGTGGCGGGAGCTTGGGTAGGTGCCTCAGTAGCGGCTGGCGCTTCGGTGGCCGCCGGCGCCTCGGTGGCAGCGGGGGCTTCCGTAGCCGCAGGGGCCTGGGTGGCCGCAGGTGCTTCTGTGGGTTGAGGCGCGGCCGTGGGGGTGGCTTTGGAGCCGCAGGCGGCTAAAGCCAGCAGGGCTGCCAAAACCAGCAGAGCAAGAAAAACTTTCTTTCGCATGCTTCTCCTCCTGCAATGGGGGTAGGCGCGCGGCGCGCGCCGGAGCGTCTTTGGCGTAATCATACTTTATAATACCCTAAATCGCAGCAATCTTGGCTTTGCTTTTATGCAATTTTTATGAACTTTGGAGGTGGTTGTGGCATCTCAGCGAAAGGTTTGGGTGGTGGTGGCCTCGCAAAATCCGGTGAAGCAAGAGGCCGTGCGGCGAGCGTTTCGGCGGGCTTTCCCGCAGGCGGTGTTGCGGGTGGAGGGCGTGGCGGTGCCTTCGGGGGTTAGCGCCCAGCCCGTGGGCGATGCGGAAACCCGGCGCGGCGCGCGTCAGCGGGCTGAGCGGGCACGGCAAGCGGTGCCCCAGGCCGATTTTTGGGTGGGCCTGGAAGGCGGGGTGGCATGGCAGGGGGAAGATCTCTTTTCCTTCGCGTGGGTGGCTGTGTTGCGTAACGATGGCGTGTGGGGCGAGGCTCGCACGGCGGCTTTTGCCTTGCCGCCGCGGGTGGTGGCTTTCCTGCGAGAGGGATTGGAGTTGGGGGAGGCCGACGACCGTGTGTTTGGCGAGCATAACAGCAAACAGAAAATGGGGGCAGTGGGTTTGCTTACCGACGGCTTGATTGACCGCACGACCTTATATGAACATGCCCTGGTGTTGGCGCTGATTCCTTATGGAGCGCGTTGGCAACAGGCCCAATAATTCGTCGCGCCGATGGCCCAGGCGCGAGTATAATGGGAACATTCTCCAACGCTGTTTTGGCATTGCATCGCCTATGACATCAAAGACTTACATTCCCTGGCGGACGACTTACGACCCGGCTCGTTGGAAGGCAAAGCGCCGCGTTTTGCGTTTCGCACTGCGCACGGTGGGTTTCCCGTTGTTGGCCCGAATGGGCAAGGTGGAAGGCGTGGAGCGCGTGCCTCGCGAGGGCCGAGTCATTTTGATGTTCAATCACATTGCTTTCATTGACCCTATCGCGGTGCTGCACGCCTGCCCGCGCGATGCGGTGCCTATGATGAAGGCCGAGGCGCTGGCTTTTCCTTTTATTGGCTATTTGCCGCGCTGGTGGGGGGTGGTGCCTATTTGGCGCGGTGAAGTCGATTTGCTGGCGATTCGCCAGTCGTTGGCCGTGTTGGAGGCAGAGGAACCACTGTTGATTGCCCCGGAGGGCACCCGCAGCAATAGCCTTTTGCGCGGCAAACTGGGCATGGCCTATCTCGCGGCGCGTGCCCAGGCTCCGGTGGTTCCTGTGGCGGTGGAAGGCACCCAGGGCTTTCCGACGTGGCCGCTTTCTCCCCGTTGGTGGGGTGAGAAGGTGAGTATTCGGTTTGGGCGGCCTTTCCGCTTTACGGTGGCGCGCCGCAACCCCAACCGCCGCCTTTTGCAGCAGATGACCGATGAGGCGATGTACATTTTGGCGGCGATGCTGCCGCCCCATCGGCGGGGTTACTACGCGGACCTTTCCCGCGCGACGCGTCATACCATCCGTTGGCTGGATGAGGACAGCGTTGAGGAACCCCAACCATTGCGCCCCGTGCTAAAATGAGCGGGATGGCACGTATCTTGCACTGCGAGGCGACATGACGATGTCGTGGTTGTACGCTTTTGATGCTTATCTGGTAGCGCTTTCCTGGTCAGGTAGCGCCATAGCCGTGTTATGGTTGGGGGGATTGCTTTATGCCGTTTACCGGCTGCGCCGACATCATCCGCGTTGGCAGAGGGTTCACTGGCTGGCCTTTGTGGTGTTGCTGTTGGCGACGCCACTTTTGACCGCCGTTGTGGTGGGGGGGTATGGGCACGAATTGCCCTTGCCGGTAGCAGCGGCAAAAACCCACTTGATGTTTCTTCCTTTTGCTGCGATAGGGTGGATGTTGGCCGCGGGGCTGTTGGGGGCGCCTGCGGCCTTTGTCATTGCTTTGCTGACCGGCGCACTGATTGGTTTTTGGAGCACGCATTTGCCAACAGAGGCGCTTTCGGAAGCCACGTTGGCGCTGGTGTTTGCGTGGGCGCTATGGCAGCCTTACCGCACCCGGTTTTACCGCTTTTTGCGGCAGCCGTTGGGTGCAGCGGTGGCGGTGGCGTTGTTGTACAGCGTGATTGGCACCATGAATGTGTTGCTGGTGAGTGGCAATACGTTCGCCGAGCAGGTGGATATTGCGCTGACAGCGGCTCCCTGGTTGATGCTCTACAAAGTAGCGCCGTTGCTGGTAGGGGGGCTTGTGGCTCAGGCGGTGGCGCTTTGGCTGCCGCTGCCTTGGGGGTATAGTGGCGAACTTTCGCCTTCACCTTTGGAACGCTCGCTGTTGCGGCAGTTTTCGTTTGTGATGACGTCGGTGATGATAGGTTTGGCTTTGAGCATTTTGGTGGGCAACTGGGTGCTGGCGCGGCGCTCCGCGCGCACGCTCATTCTCAAGCGCCTGGAAAGCACCACCAGCATCGCAGCCCAAAGCATGCCGTTCTTTACCGAAAACGGCGATTTAATCATTCGGAAACTTGCCTCGGACCCTGCGTTGGCTTCCCTTGCCCCAGCGGAAATTCCTGCCTATTTGAGCAATGCCAAAGCCAACAGTTTCTTCTTCGACGCCATTTTGCTGAGCGATGCGCAGGGCAACGTTCTCGCAAGTTACCCCGAGGGGGAGCAGTTGCTCGACAACGAACTTTCCAGCGTGGAATTTTTGGTGAATACCGATGCACCGGTATATCACGACACGGCTTTTTCGCCATCTCGGCAGGAAACGGTGGTCTGTTTTGTGGCGCCGGTAAGCGCCCCCGGACTGACCACCCGCCATCTTTACCTGGTGGGGCGCACGACATTGGCTTCCAACCCTTACAGCGAGCCTATTGTGCAGGGGTTGCGTGCTTTGAAGAACGTGGAAAGCGCCGCGGTGATCGTAGACGCCCGTGGAAGGATCGTCTATGCCACCCGCGACGACCTGGATTGGGTGAAAGACGATCTGCCGCCTTCGCCTGCACCGTTACCTGCTGAAATTGCCGACCCCAGCGGCGAACATTATCTCGTGGAAGTTTCCCAGGCCACCGGCACGACGTGGCGCATCATTGCCATTTCGCCAGTCAGCCGCTTGCAGAGCATCGCGTTGCGTACGGCTTTGCCGCTGACGCTGATGGTGCTGGTGTTGGCGTTAATGGGGATTCTGGTTTCCCGCTCGCTGCTGGTGATGGTGACGGCTTCGTTGCGCAAGTTGAGTGTGGCGGCGGAGCATATTGCGCGCGGCCAGTTGAACCAGCCGCTGGAAATTGACTCGGTGGACGAGGTCGGGCAATTAGGGCAGACTTTCGAATACATGCGCCGCCGTTTGCGCGCCCGCATGGATGAGCTCAGCCGCCTTCTGCACACCAGCCAGCGGGTCGCGGCAACCCTCAAAGTTGACGAGGCTGCTGATGCGGTGCTCAACGCGGTGCTGGTGAGCGGCGCCACCACGGTGCGGATTGCTTTGTCTTCTGAGGCGTTGCCCGACGACCGAGCGAATGACTACCCTATTCGCTTCGGGCGTGGCGTGGCTGCCGAGGCGTATGGCCCTCTGGATGCCCAGTTGCTGAAACTGGTTCAACGGCAGTCGTTGGTGCGCATCAGCAAGCCGGGGCGATCGTATGGTCTGGAATTCCCGCCCGAAGCGCCTGTGCCGCAGGCCGTGTTGGCGGTGGCGTTGCATTATGAGCAGCGGTTTTTGGGTGTGCTTTATGCCTTGTATAATACGCCGCACACCTTCACCGATGAGGAGACCCGCTATATCAGCGCGCTGGGACTTCAGATGGCAATGGCTGCGTATACGGCGCGCCTGTATTACATGGCCGAAGTGCGCCATCAGCGGTTGCTGGCCGTGTTGAATGCCTCGCCTGACCCCATTCTGGTGACCGATAAGCAGGGGCGTCTCATCCTGGCGAACCTGGCAGCGCGTACTCAGTTGCCCATTGCCCCAACGATGAACCGGTTGCTGGAAGAGACCACGACTCACGCGCCCCTGATCGCCTTGCTCCGCCGTCAGAAGACGCCGCCGTTTTCTGAAGAGATTACCATCGGCAATCGGGTGTACTTCGCCACGGTGGCGAGTGTTCAAACCGAAGAGCGGGAAGTGGGGCGGGTTTGCATCTTGCGCGATATTACGCACTTTAAGGAATTGGATGCGCTCAAGTCGGAGTTCGTTTCTACCGTGAGCCACGACTTGCGCGCCCCCTTGACCCTGATGAACGGCTACATCACCATGTTGGGGATGGTGGGCGAACTCAACGAGCGCCAGAGCAGTTATGTCGCCCGCATTCAAAAGAGCATTCAGGCCATGACCGAGATGGTGAACAATCTGCTCGATCTGGGGCGGATAGAAAGCGGCGTGGGGCTGCAACTTCAACTGGTTTCCCCGCTGGATATCATTGACGAGATTATCAAGCGGTGGGAAGCCCACGCGCGGCAGAAAGGCATCACCTTGCGCACCGAGATTCATCCCGACACGCCGCCGCTGGTGGAAGCCGACCCCTTGTTGCTGGGGCGGGTGCTGAATAATTTGGTGGACAATGCCATCAAATACACCCCCACGGGTGGCACGGTGACGGTGCTGGCCCGGCCTTCGGGGGACGACAAGGTGTTGCTGGGCGTCCGCGATACCGGTGTGGGCATTTCTCCCCTGGATCAGCCGCGGTTGTTCGAGAAGTTTTTCCGCATTGTGCGGCGTGGCGGACCGAAAGAGAAGGGCTCAGGGCTTGGGCTGGCGATTGTGAAATCCATTGTGGAGCGTCATCGCGGCCGGGTGTGGGTGGAAAGCCAACTGGGCGAGGGAAGCACCTTTTTCGTGGAACTCCCCCTGCGCCAGCCGCATAACAAGTAAGCGGTTGGCATCGCCTCGGTTTGTGGGGGCTTGCCGCGTTTTAGGCCGAGCGGAGCATCCTTTGGCTGCAGCCCTCGCTGGCATTTGCGCTTCTGCTCCCAACGTGCTTATCCGAGATTCAGGCAAAAAAGCGCCCGTGGCCAAAGCCAGCGGGCGCTTTTTTGTTCTATGGGGGAATTTAGTCGCTTGCGGGGGGCAGTGTTTCTGCCGGGGTTTCTTCTTCCGTCGCCGGGCCGGCCAGCGGCATATTGGCGAGGGGGCTTTCGGCGGGGGGGGCTTCCTCGTGCCCGTCGCCTTCCACGGCTTCGGTTTGGGGTGTGTCTTCGTCTTCCGCAAACTGCATCACCTTGGTAAACCGCTCGGGCGAGAAGCCCGTGCCCGCTGGGATGAGTTTGCCGATGATGACGTTTTCTTTCAGCCCGACGAGTGGATCCTCCTTGCCGGCAATGGCGGCTTCGGCCAGCACGCGGATGGTGTGCTGGAAGGAGGCCGCAGAGAGGAAGGAATCGGTGTTGAGGGCGGCCTTGGTGATGCCGAGCAATACTTCCTTGAATTTGGCTGGCCGTTTGCCTTCGGCTCGCAGTTTTTCGTTCAGGTGCAGCAGGCGAATCCGGCTGACCAGGTCACCGGGCAGGTAGCCGCTATCACCGGGGTAGGTGATCTTGACCCGTGACAGCATCTGCCGGATGATGATTTCAAAGTGCTTGTCGTGGATGTTTTGGCCTTGCGAGCGGTACACTTGCTGCACTTCAGAGAGCAGGTAGAGCTGCGCGGCTTCCCGCCCCTGGATGCGGAGGATTTTGTGGGGGTTGAGGGAGCCTTCGGTGATCGGTTGACCGGCTTCTACATGCTCGCCGTCTTTGACCACCAGGCGGGCGGCGCTGGGGATTTCGGTCTCCACTACCTCTTTTTCTTCGTGCGAAACGATGACTTTGCGGCCTTCCACCCGCACGCGCCCGGCTTTCTGAGCGGTAATTTTTTCGCCGTCGGGGCCGGTTGCCAGCACGGCGCCTTCCTTCACCTCGCTGCCGTCTTCGGCCACGATTTCAAAGCCCTCGGGGATGAGGTAAGGCTCGTGCACCATTTCGCTGTGCTCGATGCGCGCCAGGCGTTGGTCGGCGTAGCGTTCCGATTCCACGATGTGGAGTGTGCCGCTGATTTCGGCCACCACCGCTTCGCCCTTGGGGGTTTTGCGGGCTTCGAAGATTTCTTCCACACGGGGGAGACCGGTGGTGATGTCGCTTTCCGAAGCCACACCGCCGGTGTGGAAGGTGCGGAGGGTCAACTGGGTGCCCGGCTCGCCGATGGATTGGGCGGCGATGATGCCTACCGCGGTGCCGACTTCCACCAGGTGGCCGCGCCCCAGGTCCATACCGTAGCATTTGGCGCATACGCCGTGAGGGGCCTGGCAGGTGAGGGGTGAGCGTACTTTGACTTCCTCAATGCCTGCTGCAAGGATGCGGTTGACATGACGGCGCTCGATGATTTCGCCCTTTTCGACGATTACTTCGCCGGTTTCAGGGTCGAGGATGTTTTCCGCAGCCACCCGCGACCAGATGCGCTGTTCCATGCTCTGGTTGCCCACCTTGTCGGTGCGGCGGATGGTGAGGTATTCTTCGGTGCCGCAGTCTTCGGTGGTGACGATGACATCTTGCACGACGTCGACCAGGCGACGGGTGAGGTAGCCGGCGTCGGCGGTGCGGAGCGCGGTGTCGGCCAGGCCTTTGCGGGAGCCGTGGGTGGAAATGAAGTATTCGAGCGTGGTCAGCCCTTCGCGGAAGTTGGAACGCACCGGCAACGGAATGATGCGCCCTGACGGGTCGGCCATCATGCCGCGCATCCCGGCCAGCTGGGAAAGCGTGCCGTAGCCGCCTTTCGTAGCCCCGGAAAGGGCCATCACGGCCAAGTCGTTGATGGGGTCGAGTTCTTTCTTGACCAGTTCGCGCACGGCTTCGGTGGTGCGCTGCCAGATTTCGATGATTTGTTCGTCTTTTTCTTGTTCGGTGAGCAAGCCGCGGCGGTAAGCCCGTTCCACGGCATCGACTTCTTCATGGGCTTCGGCGATCAGAGTCTCTTTGTCTTTCGGCACGTTGATGTCGCCGATGGCCATGCTTACGCCCGAGCGGGTGGCGTAGGCGAAGCCGATGTCTTTGACTTTGTCGGCGACGTCAACGGTGACTTCCTCCCCGCCTACTTCGTAGACCATCGCCATCACTTCTTTGATGCCGCCTTTGTCGAGCAGGCGGTTGATGAAGCGCAGCGAGTCGGGCAGAATGCGGTTGAAGAGCACGCGCCCCACGGTGGTCTCGATGACGCGGGTTTCGGGTTTTTCCATGCGCACGCCGTTGTCGTTGTACCAGGTGGTGGTGCGCAGCCGAATTTTGGCATGGATGTGGACCTGTTTCAGGTTGTAAGCCAGTTCGACCTCATCCATGCTGCCGAAGACCATGCCATCGCCCTTGAGGGAGCGGGGTTCTTCCATGGTGAGGTAGTAGACGCCCAGCACCATGTCTTTGGAGGGGCTGATGATAGGCTCGCCGTCGGCCGGTTTGAGCAGGTTGCGGGAAGAGAGCATCAGTTCGCGGGCTTCCTGCACGGCCTTGTTGGAAAGCGGCACGTGCACGGCCATCTGGTCGCCGTCGAAGTCGGCGTTGAAGGCGGTGCACACCAGGGGGTGGAGTTGGATGGCCTGCCCTTCGATGAGCACCGGCTCGAAGGCCTGGATGCTCAGGCGGTGCAGGGTGGGGGCGCGGTTGAGCATCACCGGCCGTTCTTTGATGACCTCTTCCAGCACTTCCCACACTTCAGGGCGGTTGCGCTCGATGAGGCGCTTGGCGCCTTTGATGTTGGTGGTGTAGTTGTGCTGCACCAGGCGGGCAATGACGAAGGGACGGTAGAGTTCCAGCGCCATGGTCTTGGGCAGGCCGCACTGGTGCAGTTTGAGGCGCGGCCCTACCACGATGACCGAGCGGCCAGAGTAGTCGACGCGTTTGCCCAGCAGGTTGCGGCGGAAGCGGCCTTTTTTGCCTTTCAGCATGTCGCTGAGCGATTTGAGTTCGCGCCGTCCGCGACGGGAAAGCGCCTTACCGCGCTGGGAATTATCGATGAGCGAGTCGACGGCTTCCTGCAGCATGCGCTTTTCGTTGCGCACGATGACGTCGGGCGCGCCGAGTTCTAGCAGCCGCTTGAGGCGGTTGTTGCGGTTGATGACGCGGCGGTAGAGGTCGTTCAGGTCGCTGGTGGCGAAACGGCCGCCGTCGAGTTGCACCATCGGCCGCAGGTCGGGCGGAATGACCGGCAGGATGGTGAGGATCATCCACTCAGGCCGGTTGCCAGAGCGGCGGAAGGCCTCGACGATTTTCAGCCGTTTGATGGCCTTCTTGCGCTTTTGCTTGCTTTTGGTGGTGCGGATTTCACGCCACAGTTCTTCGGAGAGTTTGTCGAGGTCGAGGCGGCGCAAAATGTCCAGGAAGGCCTCTGCGCCCATGTCGGCGCGGAAGACGCTGCCCCAGCGAGATTTGAGTTCGCGGTAGCGGGCTTCGCTGAGGAAGGTGAGGGGGCGCAGGTCGGTGAGTTCATCCCGCAGGGCGGCCTGTTCGCTGTTCTGGGAAGTCTTTTGCTCATCCAGTTCGGCGTGGAGGGCCTGGATTTTCTCCGCAGTGCTCTGGCGCAGTTGTTGGATTTCGGTGTCTAATCGCGCCAGTTCGGCCTGCCGCTCGGTTTTCAGTTGGGCTTCGATGTGTTCAAGGGTGGCTTTGACAATGTCTTGCACGGTGGCGAGGTGCTGGTTGGTCACCGTTTCGCCGGCTTTTACCACTACCTGGTCGGTCGCGCCAAAGCGAATGTCTTTAGGGGCCACTTTGCCAAGCAACGCGGTCAGGTCGCTTTCCAACCGTTGGCCTTCTTTGAGGGCAGGCTCCAGTTGGGCGGCTACCTTTTCGTTGTATTCGGTCAGCAGGGATTGTTTGAGGGCTTCCAGTTTTTCGATTTGCTGGTCTCGTTGCACGTTCAGTTCGGCGATGCGAGCATTGATGCGATTGGTGAGGTCGCGGGTGCTCTCACCGAGTTCGTTTTTCAGGCGTTGGAGGGCGCGCTCGCGGGCGTCTTCGTCGACGTAGGTCACGACGTATTGGGCGAAGTAAAGCACGCGCTCAAGGTTGCGGCGGGAAATGTCCAGCAGCAGGCCCATGAACGAAGGCACGCGACGGGTGTACCAGATGTGGGCAACCGGCGCGGCCAGCGTGATATGCCCCATGCGTTCCCGCCGCACGCTGGATTTGGTGACTTCGACGCCGCATTTATCGCACGTGATGCCGGCATAGCGTTTGTTGCGGTATTTGCCGCAGGCGCATTGCCAATCGCGCGTGGGCCCGAAGATGACTTCACAGAAGAGGCCGTCTTTTTCAGGGCGCAAGCGGCGGTAGTTGATGGTTTCCGGCTTGCGAACCTCGCCATAAGACCAGCTGAGAATGGTTTCGGGGGACGCCAAACGGATACGTAGGGCAAGCAAATCTTTTGTTTCCACGCAATAGCCTCCTGAATCAGAGCGGCGAGCAAAGCATTGCGGCCAATTGGCCCCCTGGTGCGCGTTGCTCTGGTTTTTTGTGTGTTTACCTGCTGCATAGACACACAAAAGCAAGCGTCCTGAGATTTTTCTTTCTCAAGCGCTCGCTCAGCGTCTTTGCTCCGCTTTTCTTTCGCATGTTGGGCTACATTATAACAAAGGCGTGAGAGGGGGGCAAGGGCTGGCGCGTTTTTTGCCACGAAACCATGATAGAAAAGCCTCGTAACGCGCCCCACGAACCCGTGTTGTTGTATATAATGGAGCCGGCGCCGGGTGTGTTTGCAGGAAGGCGCGGCGCTTGCAATTTTTATCCCTTACCGAGGAGTGCGTTCATGGAAGCGACTTCTAAACCCCCCAGTTTGTGGCAATTGATGAAGCGCAAGGAAGTGTTTGGATGGACGATGTATGACTGGGCGAACTCGGCCTTCCCCATGATTATGATGTCGTCTATCTTGCCGATTTATTATTACAAGGTGGCGGGCAAAACGTTGCCCGGCAACCACGCGACGGTGTATTGGGCCTATACCACCGCGGCGGCGCTGCTGATTGTCGCGCTCATCAGCCCCATTGTGGGGGCAATGGCCGATTTCAGCGGCGCGAAGAAAAAATACCTCACTGGTTTTGCCCTGGTGGGCATTCTTGGTTCGGCTTTGCTTTATGGGGTGTATACCGGTGAGTGGCTGAAGGCTTCTCTTTTCTTTATCATCGGAAATGTGGGTTTTGCAGGGGCCAACGTGTTTTACGATGGGCTGTTGCCCCATGTGGCTGCAGAGAATGAGCGTGATATGGTTTCGGCAGCGGGTTACGCTATGGGGTATTTGGGGGGTGGCCTGTTGCTGGCGATTTGTCTGGGTTTGATCATGACCGCTCCCGAAGCCAAGGTTGGCTTTTTCACCCGTTTGTCTTTTTTGCTCACTGCGCTCTGGTGGCTGGTGTTCATGGTGCCCTTGTGGCTGTGGGTGCCGGAGCCTAAGCGTCGGGTGTTGGCGAATGAAGTTAATATGAACCCTGTCCAGGCGGGGTTCAGCCGGCTGCTCACCACGTTTCACAAGGTGCGCCGTTACAACGAACTGTGGAAGTTTTTGCTGGCATTCTGGCTGTATAACGATGGTATTGGCACGATTATCAAAATGGCGACCATTTACGGTACTGAAATTGGCATCAATTCCAATACGCTGATTGAAACTTTGTTGATGATTCAGTTTGTCGGCATTCCGTTCTCATTTTTCTTTGGGTGGCTGGCGGGCAAAATCGGCACCAAGCGCACCATCTACATCACGCTGGGCATTTACGCGCTGATTTCCATCGGCGGGTATTTCATGCGAACGGCGCTCCATTTTTGGATTTTGGGCTTTGCCGTGGCAATGGTGCAGGGTGGTTCGCAGGCGTTGAGCCGCTCGTTGTTTAGCCAGATGGTGCCCAAGAGCCAGTCGGCAGAGTTCTTCGGCTTCTTCAGCGTGAGTGCGAAGTTCGCTGGCATTTTGGGGCCGTTGGTTTTCGGCGTGGTCGGCGAATTGATGGGCAGCAGCCGGTTGAGCATTGTTTCTATCGTCATTTTCTTCATCCTGGGCGGTTACTTGCTCACTCGGGTTGATGAAAAAGAAGGCATGCGTGTGGCGCGGGAAGAGGAAATGCTGATCGAGCAGGAAGCCGTGGCGTAATTGCCCCCGGGGCTTGAAGTAAACGCAAAGGGCGTGGCCTGCAGACCACGCCCTTTTGGCTTTGAGGCATCAAGGCATCATGCCAGTTCCACGATTTCGCCGGTGGCGGTGAAGACAGTGCGCTCGCAGATGTTAGTGACGCGGTCGGCCAGGCGTTCCACATTGTGGGCTGCCCACAGCAGGTAATTGGCCTGGTCGATGGTTTTGGGGTCTTGGAGCATGAAGGTCATCAGTTCGCGGTAAATCTGGTTGTAGAGGGCATCCACTTCGTCATCGCGTTGGGGAATGGCGCGCGCGGCCTCGGCGTCGTCGTTGCTGAAGGCTGCCAGGGACTGCCGCAGCATGTCGGTGGCGATTTCGGCCATGCGGGGCAGGTCGATGAGCGGCTTGAGCAGGGGCTTGTCGCCCATCAGAATGTTGATTTTGGCAATGCCTTTGGCGTAATCGCCCATGCGCTCCAGTTCTCCGGCGATATCCAAGATGGAAGCCAGCAGGCGCAGGTCGTGGGCAAGGGGTTGCTGCGTGGCGATGACGATGAGGGTAGCGCGCTCGATTTCAAAGCGCAGGGCATTGATTTCGCTATCTGCGGCCATGATTTGGCGCGCTTTTTCAATGTCGCGATGTTTAAGTGCCTCGATCGCGGCCAGCATGGCTTCCCCGACCATCTGGCCCAGTTTGAGCACCTGCCCTTTCAGGTTTTTGAGTTCGGTTTCCAACACGGTGCGGGGCATGTTCCCTCCTTTTTGGGGGTTATCCGAAGCGGCCGGTGATGTAGTCTTCGGTGAGTTTCTCTTTCGGGTTGGTGAAGACGTCTACCGTCGGCCCAAATTCGACCAGATAGCCGGCGCGGTCGCTATCCATGCTCAGGAAGGCCGTGAAATCAGAGATGCGCGCGGCTTGCTGCATGTTGTGGGTCACGATGACGATGGTGTAGTTTTCTTTGAGTTGCTGGATGAGGTCTTCGATGGTGAGCGTTGCCATTGGGTCGAGTGCGGAAGTGGGCTCGTCCATCAAAATGACTTCTGGCTCCATCGCGATGGCGCGGGCAATGCAAAGGCGCTGTTGCTGCCCACCGGAAAGCGCCATGCCCGACTGGCCGAGGTTGTCTTTCACTTGTTCCCACAACGCGGCCGCGCGCAGGCTTTGCTCGACGAGTTCGTCCAGCACCGCTTTCTTGCGCAGCCCCAGCAGCCGAGGCCCAAAAGCGACATTGTCGTACACGCTCATGGGGAAGGGGTTGGGGCGTTGGAACACCATCCCCACCCGGCGGCGGATGTCCACCACATCTTGCCCCGCGGCGTAAATGTTTTCGCCGTCCAGCAGCACTTCGCCTTCCACACGCGCCCCGGGGATGAGGTCGTTCATGCGGTTGAGGGCGCGCAAAAGGGTTGATTTGCCGCACCCTGAAGGGCCGATGATGGCCAGCACACGGTTTTCGTAAACGGGCAGGTCAATTTCCTTGATCGCCCGGCTGGTTTTGTAATAAACCGACAGGTGGCGAATTTCCATTTTGAGGGCGCTGGCGGTCGATGCGGCGCGTGTGGGTTCGGTGATGTTGAGCTGAGGTTGCATGGGGCCTTCCTCCGAGGGGGGAATCATGGTGGCGGGTGTGGCCTTTAGCCGAAGAGTTTACGGCGGCGGTAGGCCATCCAGGCCCGAGCCACGATGTTGAGGCCGAGCACGAAAAGCATGAGCACAAAGGCCACGGCCCAGGCCTGGTGCACGCGTTCCTGGTAGGGCTGTTGGGCGTATTTCCACAGGGTAAGGGGCAGGGCATCGGCGGGTTGAGCGAAGATGGTGCTGATGATTTTGCCGACGCTCTGGTGATAGCGAATGCCGTCGGAGATGATTTTGCCGATTTCGTAGTTGTCGTTGCCGAGGGCGGTGAAGAGCAAGGGGGCCGTTTCACCCACCGCGCGGGCGATGCCCAACATCACGCCTGTGATGATGCCTTCCGCAGCAGCGGGCAAGACGACTTTGAGCGCGGCCAGCCATTCCGGCGCGCCCATGGCCAGCGCGCCTTCCCGCATTTCGGTTGGCACCAGTTTGAGCATCTCTTCGGCCGAGCGGAGCACCACCGGCAGCATGATGATGGCGAGCACAATGCCGCCTGCGAAAGCCGAGAAGTGCTTTTGCACGGCGACGATGACGGCGTAGCCAAACAGGCCGATGACGATGGAGGGTGTGCCTGCCAGCATGTCGGTGCTGAAGCGCAGCGCGTGGGCAATGGCGGTGTGCGGGCGGGCCAGCAGGTAAAATGCCGCCAGCAGCGCCAGCGGAATGGCAATCACGGAAGCCAGCAACACCATCACCGCGCTGCCCTCGATGGCGTGCAGCACCCCACCCCCGCTCATGCCCATGGGCGCCGGCAGGTGGATGAAGAAATCGAGGTTGAGGTATTTGCCGCCTTGCAGCAGCACGTACGCGGTAATCCACACCAATGGCACCACCGCCAGGGCGACTGTCAGGCCGGTGAGGGTGAGCATGATTTTGTTGGTGATTTTGCGGCGGCGGTAATTGCGGTGCAGGTCGATGTGTTCGTAAATGCTTTGACTCATGGCGACCTCGTCGGGACCTTCACGCTCGTTTGATGGTGCGGTTGACCACCAGCCAGCGGGCAAAGGCGTTCAGTAGCAGTGTGATGGCAAACAGCACCAGCCCGATTTCCATCAGCGCCGAGGTGTGCATTTCGCTCACGGCTTCGGCAAATTCGTTGGCAATGATGCTTGCCATGGTGTAGCCGGGTTTGAGAATGGAATATCCCCCGCCCGCGCTGTTGCCGATGACCATTGTCACGGCCATAGTCTCGCCAATCGCGCGGCCAAAGCCCAGGATGATGGCCCCTAAAATGCCGCTTTGCCCGTAAGGCAGCAGCACTTTCCAGACGGTTTCCCACTGGGTTGCCCCCAGCGACATGGCGGCTTCGCGCTGGCTGCGAGGGATGGCCTGCAGCACATCGCGGCTGACGGCGGCAATGGTGGGCAGAATCATGATGACCAGCACCAGCGCGGCCCCCAAACGGGTAAAGCCGGAAGCCGGTATTGGTCCTTGGAAGAAAATGCCGATGCCGGGCAGGCTTCCCAACGGTTCCAGGGCTTTACCGACCGGCACGACCACCAGCGGCAGAAAAACATAAATGCCCCACAGCCCGTACACCACGCTGGGAATGGCCGCCAGCATTTCGACCATGTAGTTCAGCGGGGCGCGCAGCCAGATGGGGGCAAGTTCCGAGAGGAAAATGGCGATGCCAAGCGCCAGGGGAACGGCCAGCACCAGCGCGATGGCCGCGGTGATGAGCGAGCCGTAAATGGCAGGCCATGCCTGGAATTTGTCTAAGGCCGGGTTCCAGACTGGTTTGACCCACGGCCAGATGAAATCCCAGCCAAAAGCGTGGCGTGAAGGCGCTGACTGCGCCCACAACTGCCAGGCAATCCATACCACCAGCCCAACGATGAGGAAGGCTGAGAGGAAGAGGAGCGTCCACCAAAGGACGTCGCCGTGTTGGAAGTAGTAAACCAGGCGGTGTCGCCACGAGCGATGGGGAGCATTCATGGGCAAGACCCCTCTTGCAACGTGGAGGTTGAAATTTTTTGCTGGTTTCGGAAAAACGCGAGGAACGGCGTTTGCGGAGCACTCAAAGTGCGAAACGGTGGAAGACGGATTGCCCGAAACCGGGGTTATTTTACCGGCCTTTGGGTGAAACGCGGCGTGGGGAGGTTAAGTTTTGGTTAACGGTGGGTCATTCGGCCAGGGCGGCGATGAGTTCGCGGCAAAAAGCAGGAATATCGGCCACCACGCGGCCCCAAACATGATTGCCATCGCGGAAGGCAGGGGCATCGATCCATTCAGCGCCCGCGTTGACCATATCGTCGCGGATGCCGCGCGAGCCAGTGGCTTTGCGCCCTTTGAGCACACCGGCAGAGGCGAGCACCCACCCGCCGTGGCAGATGCTGGCGATGATCTTGCCCTGGGCTTCCAGGGCGCGCACTAAATCGAGCACGGCGTCGAAGCGGCGCAGTTTGTCCGGCCCCCAACCGCCGGGCACCACCAGACCGTCCAGGGTGTTGGCATCCACTTCGGCAGCGGCGACGTCCGGCCGGGCTTCCAGGCAGTGCTTGCCGTGGAAGACATCTTGCCTGCCCGTGCCGATGATGATCACTTCGGCACCTTCTTCGCGCAGGCGCATCACCGGTACCCAAAATTCCAGGTCTTCGAAGCCTTCTTCCACGAGAACGCCCACACGTTTGCCTTGGAGTTTCATGGTTGCCTCCTTATGTTTGGCTTTGTCTGTTGTTCAAGAGTGAGGGGAAAGCCGCGGCCGCAGGCGCGGCGTGGAAAGGGAAATCTCAGCGTGCAGGAGGGCGGGTTTACGCGCCCGCAATTTTGCTCAGGAAGTGCGAGGCCAGGCTGAGGAAGATGAAGAAGCCGCTGGAATCGGTGACGGCAGTGACGAGAATGGACGAAGCCAGTGCGGGGTCAACGCCGATAGCTTCCAGCCCCAATGGCACGAGCACGCCAACCATCGAGCCAACGCTCAGGTTGCCCACCAGCGCCAGCGCTAACACCAGGCTGAGGTAGAGGTTGCCGCGCCAGAAATAGACACCCACGCCGACCACGGTGCCCACCAGGATGCCCAACATCAGGCCGGTGATGAATTGCTTCCAAAGCACTCGCACCAGGGCTTTCGGGGAAAGTTTGCCCAGGGCAATGGCGCGCACCGTCATTGCCACGTTCTGGCTGGCGGTATTGCCGCCTTGCCCGGCGACCACCGATTGGAAGAGCGCCAGCACGGCGGCCTGGGCGATGATGTCTTCGAAGCGGCTGATGACCCACGAGGCGAATAGCGAGGTCAGGGTGTTGAGGTAGAGCCACGGCAGGCGGCCTTTCAACTGTTCGAGTACGGGGCTGCCGGGGTCGATGTCTTCATCCGACACGCTGGCAAGGTGATAGATGTCTTCGGTGGCTTCTTCTTCCAAAACGTCGACGATGTCGTCGTAGGTGATGACGCCGACCAGGCGGCGCTGGGCATCGACAACGGGCAGCGCGGCCAGGTCGTATTTTGCCATCAGGCGGGCGGCTTCTTCCTGGTCGGCCCCGGCGGTCACGAAAATTACTTCCGGGTCCATGATGGCTTCCATCACGGTGTCGGGCGGGGCGGCGAGCAGGTCCCGCAGGTCGACCACGCCGACCAGGCGGCGTTCTTTGTCTACTACATAGAGGTAGAAGGGGATTTCGGTGCGGTCGCTGACGTGGCGCAGGAAATCAATGGCCTGGGCTGCGGTGGTGTGGCGGCGCAGGGCAATGTAACTTGTGGTCATCAGGCCGCCGGCAGTTTCGTCGGGGTACACCAGCAAGGGGCGCACCTCGTCGGCGTCTTCCATTTCGGCGAGGGCTTCGCGAGCCTGTTCGGGCGGCAGGTCGCCTAACAGGTCGGCGGCCTCGTCCGGCTCCATTTCGTCCAGCACGTCGGCCAGCCGCTCGGTGGGGATTTCTTCCGCGGCTTCGGCGGCCTCTTCGTCGTCCAGTTCTTCCAGCAGGTCGGCGATGGTGGCAATGTCCAGATGGGCCAACAGCGTGCGTTGGGCCTCGGTGTCCAGTTCCTGGAACAGGTCGGCGCGGTCGGCCGGGTGCAGTGTGAGCAGGATGGCGATGGCATCTTGCACGCGGCCTTCTTCCAGCGCGTTGATGATGCGTTGTTTCTGGATTTCGAGGTTATGGGTGACGATTTTCATCATGAGGGCCTTGGGCGGGGAATTAATTCAGGAATCAATACACGAATTCGCGGATGTCGTAGCGGCTGATGAGAGGTTTGCTCTTGCCAAAGCGCAGGCCTGCCCGGATGGCGTTTTCCTGCTCGACACATTCTTCGTGGGTGAGGGGCTGCAGGTTGGCCGCCGCGGCATCGCGAGCGTAGGGCATGTCGTCGGTGATGACCAGTTCAGAGAAATAAATGATGTCGCGATGATCTAACGGCATGGCGTTGATGAGGGCGATGGTGTCGCGCACGTGGGCTTTGGCGTAAAAGTGTCCCCCCGCGCCAATGAGCACAATCACGCCCACGGCCACCCCGCCGGCTTTCATGGCCTTGACGGTGTGGAGGACGTCTTCCGGCTCGCCGGGTTTGTGCAGAAAGCGCAGCAGGGGCGCGTGCCCGCTTTCCATGCCGATGTAAACCCGCTTCAGGCCGAGGGTTGCCAGACGGGCGTAGTCGTCGGGTGTTTTCTTCTCGCCGCTGAAGCCATCCAGGAAGGCGTAAATGCCGCCCCACGCGCCGCGGTGGGTTTTCAAGTGGTTGGCCGCCCGCTCGCTTTGTCGTCCAATGCTGCCCCATGGGGCGGGGAAGACCTCGTTGGCGATTTCCATCAGCGGCACCAGGCGTTTCATGGGCACGACCAGGGCGTTGGCGTCGCCCAAAAAGATGCCCTGCCGCAGGTAAATGCCCTCGCCGAGGAAATCTTTGACGGCCTCGGCGTGTTGGCGGAATTCCTCGGGTGGCTTGATGCGGAAGGGCCGGTCGCGATAGAAGGTGCAGAAGGTGCAGGTGTTGAACGAGCAGCCCAACGTGGCCTGAAGCACGATGGCGCTGTATTGGTCGGGCGGGAGGATGCCAATGGGCAGGTAAATCTGGCGGTAACGGTTGGCGTCGGCGCGCGATTTTTCCTCATCCCACGCGAGGGCGCGCTGGAAGAGGGTGTGCCCCAATGGCGGTAGTTCAGCATTACCGCGCAGCGCCCCGTTTTGGATGTCGGCGTAAACGGCCTGAAGGAGCGCCCGCCCGCGGGCTTCGATTTTCAGCGCCTCTTCTTGCGAAAGCCAGCGGCGTTCCCGCCGACCGTGGGCGCGCCACTTGGCTAACATGCGTCCATTCAGCGCGCGCCGATAGACTGTGCCCTGGGTAATGAACGTCCGCGGCCTGCCGCCGCCTTCGTAGGCCGCGGTGAGCAGGTGGTCTTCCCATATCGTGCTGACGGTCAGACTGCGCTCACGTTCGCGCACGCTGATTTTGATTTGATGGTTGTGCCATTGACCTAAGATAACCATAAGGCTATTGTACCCTGAGAGGCTCGCGAAGTGGTAGAATAACCCAACCTGGATTTGGCTGCTTTAGGAGAGACGATGGACTTTGTGGTGGGACTGTGGGCGTCGCCTGTTGTAAAGAAAGTCGTTTTTTCTTTGGCCGCGGTTCTTTTTGCATGGGGGGGAAAGCGGTTGTTGGCGCGATTGGTCGAGCGTCGGGCGCAGGGGGAGCATACGCGAAAGTTTGTCATCCGTAAACTTATGGGGTATGGGGTTGACGCCTTTTTGCTGCTGGTGATTTTTGTGATTTGGGCGCAGCCCATTTTGGCCGATTTGTCGGTGACGATTGGTATTTTGGGCGCGGGGCTGGCGTTTGCTTTCCAGGAGCTGATAGGTTCTTTTGCCGGGTGGATTACCGTGTTGACGGCTCAACCTTTTGGCATTGGGGACCGCATTGAAATTGGTGGCGTGAAGGGCGATGTGGTCGATATTGGGCCGCTGTTTGTCAAAATTTTGGAAATCCGCAACTGGTTGGATTACGATTACCCCACCGGGCGGGTGGTTTCGATTGCCAATTCGGCAATTTTTGACAAACCGGTTTTCAATTACACTTACAGTTTCCCCTTTATTTGGGATCAGATTGCCGTGCCGGTGACTTACGACTCGAACTGGCGGTTGGCTGCCAAAATGATGCGCGAAGTGGTGGAGCAACACGCTCAGTATCAACGCCTGTTGGTTGAGGCGAAAGAGGCCTTGCACCGCGCCCGCCAGCGTTTTGCCATTGAGAAAATGACGCTGGATGCGCAGGTTTTTGTGAGGTTGACGGATAATTGGATTGAACTGACTTTGGTTTACCCGGTAGAGGCTGTGTATCGTCCGGCCATGAATAGCGAAATCAGCACCGCGATTTTGACGCTTTTCGAGCAAACGCCGGATATTACAGTGGCTTCTGAAACGATTGATGTGGTGCATGTTGGGCAGGTAGATGGTTTCAAAGAAAATGGTCAAGGTTGATTTTCACGTTCACACCCGTTTCTCGCCCGATAGCCTGACTTCGCTGGAGGCCGCGCTCCGTGCTGCCCGACGACGGGGGCTGGCGCGGCTGGTCATTACCGACCACAACACCATTGCCGGGGCTCTGGAAGCCCGCCGCCTGGCCCCTGATTTCGTCATTGTGGGTGAAGAGGTGATGACCACCGAGGGCGAACTGCTGGCGTATTTTCTTGAAGAGGAAGTGCCGGCTGGCCTGCCGCCTGAGGAAGCCCTTGCCCGGCTGCGGGCGCAGGGGGCGTTTGTGGCCGCAGCGCATCCTTTCGATGCGCGCCGCAAAGGGCACTGGTCGCTCGCGGCGCTGGAGCGCATTGCCCCTTTGCTCGACGCGGTGGAAGGGTTCAACGCCCGCTGCTTTTCGGCGCGGGCCAACCAGCGGGCGGCGCGCTTTGCTGCCGAACACGGCTTGCTGGTGGTCGCTGGGTCGGATGCTCACACCGCCGCGGAAATCGGCCGTGGGGCGATGCTCCTCCCCGACTTTGAGCCTGCTGCCGCGGGGTTGCGGGCAGCTTTGCGGGAAGGCCGTGTGGTGGGGGCGGCTTCCCCGCCGTGGGTGGTGCTGGCTTCCCGCTATGCCAAATGGCGCGGGCGGATGGAGGGACGATGACGACGCAAAGGCCGTTGCACGATGCCGTGGCGCGACCAGGCGCAGCGCACGCAACCGAAGCGGCCCGCGGGGTTCATCCCTCGGGGGTTGAGCGGCTTTATGGCTGGCTGACCATTGTCATTGGGGCAGAAGTGGCCGCGGTGCAGGTGTTGGCGTTTTTGGGGTGGTTTACGGCGTGGCGGGCGCTGGCGTTGGGGGGCGTTCTGGCGGTGGCGCTTGGCAAAGCCTATTTTGCCGAGCCATTGCCGGAAGATGCGCCAAAGTTCCACTGGCCGAAGCCCTTGACGGTGGCGGCGTGGTTCGCAGCGGCCGTGGCCGCGGTGCTGGTGTTGGAGCCTTTGTTGATCTGGCCGCGCACGGTGCTGGGTGGTTCGCTGTTGTGGGATGTGATCTGGTATCACCTTCCCAAAGCCATTGACCTGGTGCAGCGCGGCACGATGTGGAACCTGGCCCTGCCTTATGGGCAATATCCCTTGGGATGGGAGGGATTGGCTGCGGTTTTGATGGGGCTGTTCCACACGGCTGCGGTGTTGGGCCCTCTCACCGCGTTGACGGTGTTTTGGGCGGGGGTGGGCATGTGGGCGTTGCTGCGGCGAGAAGCCGGTTGGCCGGATGCTGCGGCTGCTCTGACCGCAGCCGGCGTGTGGTTGGGGGGCGAATTGGTGCAACATTTCAACCCCTGGGTGTTGTTGTTCTTCGTGCCGCACTACAATGTGGGGAAAAACGATATCTTCGCTGCCGCGGCAGTGCTGGCGGCCTGGTATCATTTACCGTTGGGGTTTGGTGAGCGCCAACCTCGCTGGCACAAAACGGGTGTGGCTTTGAGCGCGCTGGTGGCTTTCGCAACCAAACCTTATGCGGCCGCCGCGGTGGTGTTGTTGGTCGTGCTGGCCTGGTGGCTTTCCCCTGAGGCGCGCCCACGCTGGCGAAAACACGACGTGGCTTACCTCGGCCTGGCTTTGGTGGGGTTGCTGTGGCTCGTCCGTAACCTGGTGTTGCTGCATCAGCCCACCACGGTGGGTGGAACGTTGTGGAAGCAGGTGGTGCTGCGTTATGTCGTCACCCCTGATTTCTGGCATCCGGTGCCCAAAAAGTTTGTGTTTATGGTGTTGGCGTCTGCTGTTGCGCTGGTGTGGGGGTGGCGGCAGCGGAAGGCGCGGCCAGGCGCATGGGGCTTCGTGGCGGTGTTCCTGCTTTTCTGGGTGACCCCGGCAAGCGCCCGCTATCTCGACGCCTCGCATCAGGCGATTGCCGATTGGCGTTTTGGCTTTGCTTCCCTGTATTTGTTGCCGGTGGTGTTGGGCGTATGGGCTTCTGCTGTGGTGCGGCGCTGGTCTGTGCCGTGGCTGGTGCGGCCCGAGGTGGCCTGGCTTGGGGCGGCGCTGCTGGTGTTGGGCGCGTTGTGGGTTGGCTGGCAAGAGCGCGCCCAATTGCGGTACTTCCCACCTAACGCCCGCGTATTGGAAGACCCTTACGAGCACCCGGTGGGGGTGGATGGGTATCGTAGTGTGTTCGACTACATCCATCGCGAGGTGCGCCACGCGGTCATTCAGGTGGAAAACGTCCCCTTTTATTATGTGTATGACCCGCAATATACGGACTTCCCTGTGAAGCCCAAGGCTTACCCCGGTGGAAAGCCGGAAGCGGTGCCGCAGCCTGTGCCGGACCATTACCTCGCCTGCCGCAGTGCCTGGCGCTCCTGGTGGCCGCGGCGCCCCTGGCCCGCTCGCGTGGAAACGCTGCTTTCCCGCGGGTGGAAGGTGCTGTATCGCGACCAGGAATGTGTTTTGCTCGCCAGGTGAAGGTGGCCCCAAATTCGTGCGCGTATTTTGATGACGGTGGTGCTATGGATGCTTTCAATCGCTTTCTCGACGACCTTTCTGAGTTCTTTGCTGAGCGCAAGGGCTTGCTGGTGATGTTGGGCATGGGGCTGGTGGTGCTCAACTTTGTTTTCCAGTTTGTGCCGGGGTGGGTGGGCGCGACGAATCTCTTTTTGCACCTGGGCGTGTTGACGGCGTTGCTGGGCATCTTGCTCGCCTGGGCGCTCTGATCCACCACGCGACTCCCCGACTAACCCATGCTTTTGGTCTTCAACAAGCCCTACGGTGTGCTTCCGGCGTTTACCGACGAGGAAGGCCGCCCCACCCTGGCCGGGTATATTCCCGTACCCGGCGTGTACCCTGCCGGACGGCTGGATTTGCGTTCCGAAGGGCTGTTGGTGCTCACTGACGAAGGTGCAGTTGCGCATCGGCTGACCCACCCGCGCTACAAACTGCCCAAAACCTACTGGGTGCAGGTGGAAGGTGTTCCGACCGAAACGCAATTGCAGGCGCTGCGGGAAGGCGTGGTGGTCAAAGGCCGCCGCACTTTGCCTGCGCAGGTGAGCATCATTCCCGATCCTGGCCTGCCGCCCCGCCCCAAGCCGGTCACGCCCCACGGCCCGACCACGTGGCTGCAAATTGTGCTGCGGGAAGGCAAAAAGCGCCAGGTGCGGCACATGACCGCCGCGGTGGGGCTGCCCACGTTACGGCTTTTCCGCTGGTCTGTGGGTCCTCTCACCGCCGCGGGCCTGCGCCCCGGCCAGTGGCGTTACCTGACCCCGCGCGAAGAACGCACGCTGAAACGAGCGTTGAAGATGAGGGAATAGCGAATTGCGAATGAAGAATTGCGATTTAGGATTTGCGATTCGCCTTGTCACGTCCTGAAATACGTTTACACAAAAACTTTCCCTCTCCCTATCAAAGTGACCCGAATATATGGGCTGGAGTAGCGTATCCCAAGGAGAGGTGAGGTCGTTCAAAGTTGTAAAGATGCACGGCTTGCGCCACGGTTTCAATGGCCTGGCTTGTGCTTGGAAACAAACTACCCAGAAGATACTCGGTCTTGAGGATGCCGTTCACCCGTTCCGCCAGAGCATTGTCGTAGGTGTTGCCTACAGCGCCCGTGCGAGGGTGGCGTTTCCGTATCTCTCGCACCAAGGCGAGAATCAGTTGGGCTTCGGCTTCCTTCCGCAGGTCTCGCTTCCGGGCCTGGTAATAGGCCTGAGGCGTGACCCCAAACCATTGGCAGGCCTGGTAAGTCGGCA
>DRMV01000031.1 GCA_011322445.1 Chloroflexota bacterium
ACTTCAGTTTAGCCCAGGCCGCTGCTCTGCGCAAGCACTTTTTGCCAGCCCGTTGGCGACAAATTCAAAAGCCCCTTGGCTAAGGGAAGCCCCTCGCCGCTTTGACCAGCGCCTCAACCCCATAACCAGGCCGCGGCCTCAACGGCAGCTTCTGCCCCCCCCCTCAACTCGCGTTTGGAAAACCACCACCGCAAAAAAGCCTCAGCCTCTCACTCGCCACCGCTTGCCAAAGCCTTGCCTTAGCCCCACTGCACCACAGCGGACAACAGCATCCCGACCAACCGGCTTCACCTCAATTGGCAATGTGCCTCGCGGTCCAATCCGCCTGCCGCTCAATCGGCCTCGCCGCCGCTTGCCAAACCCTCCGCTTTCCCCACGCCCTGCGGCAAGCCCGCTTTGTCGCGCCGTTCGCAGCCCCACCTGCCTCGGCGGATCCCACCTTTCTCCCTCGCGCCCAACGATTGCGTCAGCGGCGGGGCGTGTTTACCCAGCACCACGGCTGGCGAATGCACCTCTGATTTTTTGCCGCCACGGTCACCGAGGGGCGCAGCCCCGTCCGCTGCACGCACGGTTAGGCCACGCCCCGCCTTGCCTCACCGGCTTTTGCCAACTTTTGCCCGGCCTGATAGAGGTTTGGCCTTCACAAAGGTGTCTCGCCGACCATGCCCTGCACGGACTGGCAGAAGCCATCGGCTTTGCCTCGACCTGCCCTCAGTTTAGCCCAACTCTGCGCTGCGCGCAACCACCTTTCGCTTGCCCGTTGACCAGCCCCTCCAAAAACTCTTGCGCCTCCACCCACTCTTTACCTGCCACCGACAAGCACCAGCCAAGAGCACCCCTGCCGACAAACCGCACCTCGCTTGCCACGCAGCTTTTGCCCAACCTCCAAGCCGCAGCCTCAACGATAGCCTCCGCCACGCGCTCACCACAACCTACCCAAGCCGCCTCTGCCAGTTTTGCCAAGACTCCAACACCTCTTCGCTTGCCCTCCGCTGGCCTGCGCCGATTTGCCACTTTTGGGGGACATAGTCACTTGCCCAACCAGCCCCACTTTGGCTTTTCAAGGTGCCTGCTCTTCAACTCGCCCGCCGCTCAACCCAACTGCCCACGGCATGATCTGCCTTTTTGCCTTACACCGGCGGCCTGTGCGTGTCAGAATTTCTGCTTGCGACGGCGTTTTTTTCGCTTCTCGTTCTTCCTCGCTGACCTTTGGCCTAACGTCTGCTTCTCCCGCCCTCGCGCTTTATAACAACCAACTATGGAAAGATGATTGTGAACATTCCGCTTAAAAACCGGGGTTCGGCTCTCCTGTAAGCGTGATAAAATCACCCCAAAGCGTCAAAAGCGGAATTCAGGCACCTTAAGCGCGGGAGATTAACTGTCCATTAACGCTACTTTACCTTATCTTACTCTCTTTTGCTAAAAAGTCAAGGAGGCGACACCATGCCTCACCCCACCCAACAACCCAAGTTACTCGACCGCGTACGCGCCGCCCTCCGCAGCCGCCACTACTCCTACCGCACCGAACAGTCCTACGTCCAGTGGGTCCGCCGGTTCATCCTCTTCCACAACAAACGCCACCCGGCTCAAATGGGCGCACCGGAAATTGAAGCCTTCCTCTCCTACCTCGCCACCCACGAGCACGTCGCCACTTCGACCCAAAACCAGGCCCTCAGCGCCCTTCTCTTCCTCTACCGCCACGTCCTCCAACGGGAACTCCCTCCAACCTTGAACTTCACCCTCGCCAAGCGCCCCCAGCGCCTGCCCACCGTCCTTTCGCAGGAAGAAATACGCCGCCTGATGACCTTCCTCGACGGCACCCCCTGGCTGGTGGCCCAACTGCTCTACGGCAGCGGGCTGCGCCTCTCCGAAGCCCTGCGCCTTCGCATCCAAGACATCGATTTCGCCAACCATTACATCTTCGTGCGCAGCGGCAAGGGCGACAAAGATCGCGTCACCCTGCTGCCGGAAACCCTCCAGCCGCACCTCAAAATACAAATCCAAAAAGTCCACCGCCTCTACCTGCGCGACCAGCAAAACCCGCGCTGGCGCGGCGTCTCCCTCCCCGACGCGCTGGAACGCAAATACCCCACCGCGGCACGCCGCTGGGAATGGCAATACCTCTTCCCTGCGGAACGTCTCGGCCCCGACCCCCGCGGTCAGGGCCTGCGCCGCCATCACCTGCACCCCAGCAGCATCCAGAAAGCCATCCGTCAGGCTGCCAAAGCCGCCCGCATCACCAAACACGTCACCCCCCACGTCCTGCGGCATTCCTTCGCCACCCACCTCCTGGAACACGGCTACGACATCCGCACCGTCCAGGAACTCCTCGGCCACAAAGACGTCCGCACCACCATGATATACACCCATGTCCTCAAACGCGGCCCCTACGCCGTCCGCAGCCCCCTCGACGCCCTGGAACAACCCTGACCCCACCTCCGCAAGGAAAGCCCATGCTCACCAAACGCATTATTCCCTGTCTCGACATTCGCGACGGCCGCGTCGTCAAAGGCGTTCACTTCGTCAACCTGCGCGACGCCGGCGACCCGGTGGAACAAGCCCGCCTCTACGACGCCCAGGGAGCCGACGAACTGGTCTTCCTGGATATTTCGGCCACCCCGGAAGGCCGTGCCACCACCGCCGACCTGGTTTCCCGCGTCGCCGAAGTCGTCTTCATGCCCCTGACGGTGGGCGGCGGCATCCGCAGCGTGGACGACATGCGCCGCCTGCTGCTGGCGGGGGCCGACAAAGTCAGCGTCAACTCTGCGGCTGTGCGCACCCCCCGCATCCTCACCGAAGGCGCCGAGCGTTTCGGCGCACAGTGCATCGTACTCGCCATCGACGCCAAACGCGTCTCGCCTCCTCACGAACCGCCTCGCTGGGAAGTTTACATCAGCGGCGGACGCACTCCCACCGGCCTCGATGCCCTCGAATGGGCCGTGCGCGGCGTGGAACTCGGCGCGGGCGAAATCCTGCTCACCAGCATGGACGCCGACGGCACCTTAGCAGGCTACGACCTGGAACTCACCCGCGCCGTCGCCGAAGCCGTGCCCGTGCCGGTCATCGCCTCGGGCGGGGCTGGGAAACCGGAGCACTTTGCCGACGTGCTGACCACCGGAAAAGCCGATGCCGCCCTCGCGGCTTCCCTCTTCCACGATGGTGTGTTGCGCATTCCCGATTTGAAGAACTACCTCGCGGCGCGGGGCGTCCCCATTCGCCCCACGGCCACACCCACTCCCTGAACGCTCACTTTTTCACCACGCCCAATTCCTTGATGCACACATAAAAAGAGGGGAAAGGATACGTCGCGGGCATCAGCGGCTGGAGCACCACACGATAGTGCACCCCAGGCTTGAGTGCGCCAAAATCACCCCCTGGCACTCCCACAACGGTGTAAAACGGGCCTGAACGGCTCATGCCAGCATAAAAAAGCAGCCCCGGCGGCGTCTGCTCCACCCATGCGTCTTCCAGCACGATGGGCTGCGGCTCTCCAATATCGTCCTGACCCTGCTGGTTCCCCAAAACAGGGACCATCTCGCGGTAAACTTCGGCTATACGAAATTCGTCCGGCGTAAGGCCACGATCCTTCGCCAACGCGGCATCAATATACGCCAGTGTGTGGCGATACGACGCTGCCTGATCACCCGAAGCCTGCTGCAGCCAGTCCGCGTAACGCTGACGTTCCATCTCCAGGGCGCGCACCGTGGCCTGCAGGCATTCGCTTTGCCACATCGCGGTGGCGTCCGGCGTGGGGGTGGTTGCGGGGGAAGCGCCTGGCGCACACGCCGCCAACGCCACCGCCACCCCTGCCAGGGCCATCCCAACCTGCCACATAAAACTGCGCTTCATAGACCACCTCCCATACTTCCTTTTACTCAACGCCAACCACCACCCTCAGTATACGCCGCGGCAGCACGGAAAGCAAGCCGCAAACTTCGGCACGGCGGCTTGCCGTGCACCCAAAGAGGCTTGAGAGAGCGTCCCGACCCTACAAGGCGCCCCACGTCCACTTCAAGCAAACGGCGGGGCCGACCTACGCCAGCCCCGCCGCAAAGTTCACGCTCAAAAAGAAAACTTACTTGCCGCTCATCATTTGCGCGGCCTGCATGATGGCCTGCACCACCACCTTGGCCGACTGGGCGCGATGCGGCGTTTGTCCCACGCCGGTTGCCGCGGCCAACGCATCCAGCGCCGCCTCAGTGGTGCTGTGCCCGCTTTGGGAAGCCTGCAGGAAAGCACTGCCGGCGCGCATCAGATCGTCAAGGCCAAGGCCATCGCTCAGCCCGCCGCCCTGACTTCCCGAGCCTTGCGCCTGCCCGCCGGTGAGCGCACCCAACAGGCCGCCCAGCAGGTCGCCGCCCGCGGGCTGCTGTTGCTGTTGCGGCTGCTGTGCAGGTTGCTGACCGCCGCCCGTCAGCGCACCCAACAGGCCGCCGAGCAAGTCGCCGCCCTGGGCTGGCTGCTGCGCCTGGGGTTGCGCAGCCGTGCCCCCCTGCGCCGAACCCAGCAACGCCTGGATGAGCAAAGGCAAGGTCTGTTGTGTGAGGGGCTTGCCGCGCAGTTGCTGCGCGCCCTGTGCCATGGTCTGGGCATACGCCTGGGCCGTACCGGTCGGCTTTTGCTGCAACATCTCGCTGGCACGCGCCAGAATGTCCGCCGGTTCCAGGCTGGGGTTTTCCTTCGCCACCTGCTCGACCAGTTGAAAAACTTCCACCACATGGTCGCCGTGGTCATGGTTATAGGTGTCGGCGGCGTTCAAATCTTCCCGTTTCTGGCTCAGCGCCTGGGTGACAAACTCAAACAACTGCGCCATGTTCAAGGTATTGCTCATGGGGCTGTCCTCTTCGTGACTGCCGACCTACAGCGCCGGAATGTCAAGTTTCTGACCGGGAAAGATTTTGCCCGGGTCGTCGCCGATGGTGCGCTTGTTGGCCTTGTAAATTTCTGTCCACAGCGCCGCGTTGCCGTAATATTTGAGGGCGATCGCGCTGAGGGTGTCGCCGGATTCCACCACGTGCACTGCGGGCAGGCTGGGGCGCTCAGGTTTGGCCTCTTCTTTTTTGGCCTGCGCGCCCAGCATTTCCAGGGCTTCCTGCGCCTTGCGCTGGCGCTCAGCACGCGCAGCAGCCTCTTCACGCGCCCGCTCGGCCTGCTGTTCCTGGATGCGCTTGCGGTCTTCCGCTAAACGCCGCTCGAATTCGCTTTGGGCATCGTTCGTGCTCATCATTAACTCCTTACAAGTTGCCGGTTTGTTACCGGGGGAAAATGGATAAGAGATATTGCCTGCGAAGCATAACCCCGCTGCCCTTCCATTGTAACCGAAAGCGCGGCGAAAGCCAAGCCCGGCAGCGGCGCAGCAAGGCTGCCGGCAGGGTCAAGGGGCCATCTTCAGGTCATAGAAGAAAAACGGTACACGGGGGTCGTTGAGATTGTAACGGAACCCCTGCAAACCGTCGGGCAGCACGAAAGCCGCCTGCTCGTCATAGAGGAAAAGGGCGGGGGAAGCCGCCACCAGCAGGTTTTCGGCTTTCACCGCGTCGGCCTGGGCCGCCGCGAGGTCGGTGGCGCTTTCCCGCCAGGCCTTCTCCAGCAGGGCATCGAATTCGGCATTCTGCCAGTATGAAAGGTTGAGGAAGGGCTGCTTGCTGCTGTGGAAGAGCGTCCAGAGGTTATCGGCAATGCCGTCGCCGTAGGCCGGTTCGTAACGCATCAGGAAGACATCCTGCGTTTCAGGGCTTTCGGGGTCGGTGCGGGCAAACGCCCACTGGTCACGCCAGCGCATCGGGCGGATCAGCACCTCCACGCCCAGCCGCGCCCAGCCTTCCTTGAGGGCAGCGGCGATTTCGGCCTGGGCGGGGTCTTCCTCAGCATAGGTGAGGGTCAGTTTCAGGCCACCCGGCGCGACGCCCGCGGCTTCCAGCAGCGCCCGCGCCTTCGCCAAATCTTCGTGGTACTGCGCCACCTCTTCCGACCACGGCCACATGCCCTGCGGCACCGGACCACGGCTCTGCACCCCCAGCCCCCCCGTGCGGCGGATGATTTCTGCATACGGCACCGCATAAGCCAGCGCCTGGCGCACCCGCGGGTCGTCCAGCGGGGGGCGCAGGGTGTTGAAAAAGGCGAGATAGTTCCTCGCCGTACCCACAGTCTGCAAGCGAAAATCCGGCTGGTTCGCAAGGCGCTGTGCTTCGGCAAAGGGAAGAGGGCCAACCAAATCCACCTTTCCGTACATCAACAACCCCACCTCGGTGGCGGCATTGGGCACGATCTGGATATGCACCATAGCGAGTTGCCCCGCCTGCCAGCCACCCCAATATTTTTCAAAGCGCCTTAAAATCACGTCCTTGCCAGGCACATAATCACTCAATCGGTAAGGCCCCGTGCCCCCATCGTGCCCCTTTTCAAAATAATCGGCGTCTTTCGCCACCGCAGCCAGCGCCTTCGGGCTGACGATCCAGGCATCGTAAGGCGCGGCCAGGATGAACAACAGCGGTGCAGGCTGCTTGAGGAAAAAGCGCACCGTGGCGTCGTCCACCACCTCGATGCGTTCCAATGGCGCCCACAGGAAGGCATCCGCGCCGCGGGTCGCGGCGGTTTCCAGGGAAGCCTTCACCGCCTCGGCGGTCAGCGGCTCACCGTCGTGAAAACGCACCCCCGGCCGCAAATGGAACGTCCACACCGTGCCATCGGCGTTGTGCTCCCAGCGGTCGGCCAGGAGGGGCGCAAAGCGCGGCTGCACCCCCGGCGGGTTGAGGCGCACCAGGGTTTCGTAGATGTTGGCGAGGAAAGCCGCTTCGTCGCCGTAAGCCGCGAAAGGATCCAGGGTGTGGATGTGGGCAAGCAACGCCACGCGGAGGGCCTGGGGAGCAGGCGCAGGCATGGGGGAAGGCCGCGCGGTCGCGGCAGCCGTTGGCGCAGGCGACGCGGCAAGGGAAGCCAGCGGGCGCGGCGACGCCGTCACCGTGGGGGAACGCGCCGGGAACTGGGCCGCGCAGGCCGCGAGGGCCAAAGCCAGTCCAAAAGTCAACAGCACGCTCAGGGTGAAACTTTTCCGGCCCATACCTCACTCCTGCAGGAAGATGCCCCATTGTACCGCGGGAAAGCCCCCCCACCGTGGCACGCATGACAAGCACCCGCACAGACGGCTTGCCCCGCCCCTGTTTTTTATTCGGCGTTTGGCCAATCTATGCTCATCTGTGAAATCGGTGGATTTTTTTCTGCGGAATCTCTGTGGTTTCGCTTTGCCGGGGCTGAATAGATACCGGTGTTTTTGCTACGCCCCCGGCAAGCCCAGCCGGGAGCGCACCTCGGGGCGCGGCGCACCGGTTTCAGGGTCCCAGCCGCGGGCTTCGTAGTAGGCGGCCAGCATCTCGTCAAAGGGAATGCGGTAGCCCGCCGCGCCGCCGTCGGGCAGGGGTTCCAACAGGGGTGCGGGCAGGCGGTCGTCTTCCGGTTTCAGCCCCAGCCGCAGGTTGAGCAGCCGCTTCAGGTGCCAGGCGCGTTCCCCCACGGTCAGCAGGTCTTCCACGGTGTAATCCTCCCCCACCGCGGCGCTCACCAGCGCGGCCACGTCGTCGGGCGGCACATTGGCAAAAAAGCACATCACAAGCGCGTTTTGCAACGTGCGCCAGTCCTGGTGGCGGGCGACGTTGGCGGCTTTTTCCGCCCCCGCGTGGCGGTCGTAGAAAGCCAGGCCGAGGCGCTCTTCCACCTGGCCGATGTCGGCGAGGAAGTAGTCGGACTGGTTATGGCAGGCCCCGCGCGGCGAGGTGGCATACACCAACGCCATGCCCGACGCGCCCCGCGGGTCGTGGTAGGGCATTTCCAGGCCGCGCACCTGCACGGCCTCCTCTTCCACGCCCAGCCGCCGCGCCAGCGCCAGGCTGCCTTCGGCCAGCCACGCGCCGAAGCCTTCCCGCCGCACGGTCCGATGGATGAGTTCCTCCACCAGCGCGGGGTCACCCCAGCGCAGCCGCAGGCCGCCAGTTTCCCGCTCGGTGAGCACCCCCTGCTCGAAAAGGTAGAACGCCAGCCCCAGCGTGCCGCTCATGCTGATAACATCCAGCCCGTAGCGGTCGCAAACTTCACTCAGACGGGTAATGGCGGCGGGGTCGTCGATGAGCAAGTTGGGGCCAAAGCCCACCAGCGCCTCGTATTCCGGCCCCTTGCGGCGCACGCCGTCGCCCAGGTCCACCACCCGGCCGCAGGCAATCACGCAGCCGTGGCAGGCCGAGGTGCCCACCAGCAGCGATTCGGCCACCGCCGCGCCGGAAACCCGGGCCGCGCCTTCCCATGCACCGGCGCGGAAATACTTTTTCGGCATCTCGCCGAGGTAGTCAAAATAATCGGCCGCGCCCGCGGTGCCCAGCGCGTGCAGGGTCTGGGTGAGGTTGTCGCTCCGCAGGGCGCGGTTGACGCGGGAACGCAGGGCCGCGTAAGCCTGCGGGTCGGCCAGGGGAATGCGCCCCCGCCCGCGCACCGCGATGGCCTTCAGGCGCCTGGCCCCGAAAACAGCCCCCAGGCCGGTGCGCCCGGCCATCCGCCCGTGGTCGGTGAGCAGGGAAGCGAAGGGGATTTGCGCCTCCCCCGCGGGGCCGATGCCCAGCACCCGGGCGCGCGGCTCGCCCACCGCGGCGCGCACGGCTTCCTGCAGGGCGTAGGTATCCAGCCCGGCGAGGTCGGGGGCTTCCCGCAGTTCCACATGGCCATCGTGAATCCACAGGAAAGCCCAGGCCGGCGCGCGGCCGGTGATCCACAGGCCGTCATAGCCCGCGGCGCGCAGTTCCGGTCCCCAGAAGCCGCCGACGTTGGATTCCGCCCAGAGGTGCGTGGCGGGCGATCGGCCGCAGACCACGAAGCGGCCAGTGGCCGGGCCGAGGGTGCCGGTCAGCGGGCCGGTGAGGATGAGCAGCGGCGCTTCGGGGGCCAGCGGGTCGGTATCGGCGCTCAGGGCTTCATAGAGCAGGCGCGCCGCCAACGCCGAGCCGCCCAGGTAAGTGCGGGCAGCCTCGGGCGGCACCGTGCGCGGGGCTGCCTTCCCGGTAGTGAGGTCAATCTGCAAAATCGGCTGCATCGGCGGCCTCCACGAAGGGGGCTTCCGGCAAAAGGAGGGCAAGGAAAAACGCCAGCCCCACCAGCCCCATCAGCAACACCAGCGAAAGCGTCATCGAGCCGGTGGTCGGCGATTTCAGGGCATCCATCCCGAAAATGAAGGCGATGCCCGCAATCTGCCCCATGAGCAGCAGCAGGCCGTTGGAAGTGCCCTCCGGCGCGGGGTAAGTGATTTCCGCGCCGTACTGGAAGCCAATCGGCCCCGCGCTGAGCAGGAAAAAGCCCAGCACAAAGGCAGCGGTCAGCAGCAGGCCGTAGGTGCCCGCGTAGGTCAGGCCGACCATGCCCACCAGCGCGCCGAGCACTGCCAGCACGAGGAAGGGCTTGCGGCGGCGGTAGCGGTCGGAAAGCAACGGCAGCACGATGGCGCCCGCAATGCCGCCGAGAATCATCAGCCCGCCGGTGATGCCCGCCTGGGTGGCCGAGAAGCCGCGCGGGCGCAAAATGTCTTCAATCCAGGTGGAAACCGCGTTGAACACCCCCAGGCCGATGAAGAAAATGGCGAGCAGCAACTGGAAATCGCGCTGGCGGAGCATCTGCTTCAGGCCGTCCAGCACCAGCGAGCGTTCCTCCTGGCCGGGCGGGCAGGGCGGCGTGGGCGGGCGTTCCCGCGCGAAGGCCACAAATGCCGCCGCCACAAGCAAAGCGAAGACGCCGTCGGCCAGCAGCATGGCGTGCAGGCCGAGGTGCAAGGCGAGGAAAGGCGTCGCCAGCATGCCCGCGAGGATGCCGAGGTAGATGGCCAGAGAACCCAGCCCGGCGGCGGTGGCGCGCTCATCCTGGGGGAACCAGTGCGCCGCGACGGTGGTCACCGCGTTGAGGATGAACGGCTGCCCCAGGGCAATGCCGATTTGCGCCGCCAGCACCAGGCCGAAGTTGGCCCCGGCCAGCCCGCGCAGCAGGCCAAACACGCCGGTCAGCACCGCCCCAATGCCCACCGCCAGCCGAATGCCGTAGGTGTCGATGGCCCATGAGGCCGGAATGGCGGCGAAGAGATAGACGATCATGAAGACCATGGAAAGCAGCCCAATGCTCAAATCCGAAACGCCAAAGTAGCGGGTCGCCTCGCCGGTGATGGGGGCGAAGGTGATCCAGAGCATCTGATTGGCGAGCACGGCGAGCATATACACCGCCAGCACCACCCAGCGGTAGCCGTAAACCCTGTATTCCGTCGCGGCCGTTGATGACATGCCTGCCTCCTTCGGGGGGGAAACCGTAGATCGCGCAGAGGAACGCAGATTTTTTGTAACTGTTCAGCCTCAGCAAAGAGAAATCACCGATGGAAAACCACAGAAGGCACAGAAACGGCACCGAAAGCACAGAATTTTGGTCATTACCTACCCTACCCCAATCGTAGCGCTGGCAATGCAGGGCGTGTTTTCACACCGCGTTTTCCTTTGGCGCCGCCGCTGCGTTGACCCCGCCCCCGTCCCCTCCCCGCATGCGGTTCAAGGGCAGACACCTGCCTTTGAAAACGCCATTTTTTGGAGTGTGGTGCCTCGGCACCGCTTTGGAAAGCGGCGACTCGTCGCCGCACTCCAAAAAAACTGCCGCCAGAGGCGTTTTGCCACCACGTAGGTAATGACCGTTTTTCTGTGCTTTCTGTGTTTTCCTCTCCGCATCTGCGCAATCGGCGTCATCTGCGGTTTCACCGGATTTTCTTGAGAAAACACCGCCGCCCCCCAAAAGATAGCCGCGGCGTCAATCCTCTTTCCCCACCTCCCGGCACACGCGCACGAAATCGAGCACCACCGGCACATTGCGCATCATATAAGCCATGCTTCCTTTAACCTTGAGTTTGCGCGTCAGCATGGCCTGCATGGGGTCCAGACGGCCATCCAGCACCTTACGGTAGTTTTCCAGCGACGCGGTGAGCACGAAAGCGGGGTTTTTCTCCGCCACATCCTGCAACATCGCGCTGCCGCGGCACTTCCCGTGCCACAAATCCACATACAGCACCATAGGGGCTGCGAGTTCGCCGGAAGCATCCGGCTCAATGACGAAGGCCAGGTCGCCTTCCCAGTTGCGGGCCACGCGGGCATACCGCTCGTCGCGGTTCAGGCGGGCTTCCAGCGCCTTCAGCCAGGCCTCGCTGGGGAATTTCGGGGGCATGGAGCACCTCCTTCCGGGGATGCTGTACTTTATAACAAACCCGCGCAGAAGTCAACGGCCTTCTTTGGTAACTGCTCAGCCCGAGCAGGGAGAAACCACAGATTCCACAGATTTCGCAGAAAAACATCCACCGATTTCACAGATGAGCACAGATTGGGTGAAAAATGCGGAAAAGCATCACGCTTACTTCCATTGTTTGGCGGCCTTGGCGCCCTTTTGGCGGTCTTGGCGTCCTAAAAATCCGTGTGCATCCGTGACCATCCGTGTCATCCGTGATCTGTTTCCGGCAGATGAGTAGTTACCTTCTTTGGTAAAATACCCCATCCCACTTGCGGAGGTTGCCCATGCCCACAGTCCTGCTTTCCACGTACGACAAAACCGGCCTGGTGGATTTCGCCCGCCAACTGCACGCCCGCGGCTGGCAACTGCTCGCCAGCGGCGGCACCGCCCGCGCGCTGGAAGCCGCCGGGCTGCCCGTCACGCCCGTCAGCGCCGTCACCGGCGAACCGGAAATGCTCGACGGGCGGGTGAAGACCCTGCATCCGGCCATCCATGCCGGGATTCTGGCGCGCGACACCGAGGAAGACCGCGCCGCGGTCGCCAGCCGCGGCTGGCCGCTGATCGACATGGTGGTGGTCAACCTCTACCCCTTCGAGCAGGTCGTCGCGCAACCGGAGACCACCTTAGCCGAGGCCGTGGAGATGATTGACATCGGCGGCGTGGCGCTGCTGCGTGCTGCGGCCAAAAACTTCGCCCGCGTGACCGTGCTCTGCGACCCCGCCGACTACGCCGAAGCCCTCGACCCCGCCGACCCCGCGGCCTTCCGCCTGCGCATGGCGCAAAAGGCCTTTGCCCGCACCTTAGCCTACGACGCGGCCATCCAGCGCTACCTCGCGGCGCAAAGCGAGGCCCCCCAGGCCGTGCACCTGGCCCTCTTCCCCACCTATCCGCTGCGCTACGGCGAGAACCCGCACCAAAGCGCGGCTTACTACGCCGCCGCGCCCGATGCCACGCCCCTGGGCGCGGCCGTGCGCTATGCCGGGAAGCCCCTTTCCTATAACAACCTGCTCGACCTGGACGCTGCCTGGCGGGCGGTGCAGGCTTACGATCAACCTGCGGCGGTGGTGGTCAAGCACCTCAGCCCGTGCGGCGTGGCCGTGGGCGAAAGCATCGCCGCGGCCCTGCCCCACGCCATCGCCAGCGACCCGGTTTCCGCCTTCGGCAGCGTGATTGCCGCCAACCGCCCGGTGGACGAAGCCTTCGTGGACGCCTTGGGCAAACTGTTCGTCGAGGCCATCATCGCCCCCGGTTTCACCCCCGAAGCCGAAGCGCGCCTCACCCAAAAGCGCAAGCGCATCCGCCTGCTGACGCGGGAAAACGGCCTGCCCGCGCAGGAAACCGAATACCGCCGCGTGCTGGGCGGCTTCCTCGCCCAAGAGGTGGACCACGGCGACCCGCCCGACGCCGAGTGGCGGGTGGTCACGCAAAAACAGCCCACCACAGCCGAAATGGCCGCCTTGCGCTTTGCGTGGAAGGCCGTGCAGCATGTCAAATCGAACGCGGTGCTGCTGGCCCGCCCCACTGAAGGCGGCTTCGCCACCGTGGGCATCGGCGGCGGCCAGCCCAACCGGGTGGACTGCGTGCGCATCGCGGGCGAGCGCGCCGGCGAAAAGGCCGCGGGCAGCGTGCTGGCTTCCGATGCCTTCTTCCCCTTCCCCGACGGCATCGAGGAAGCCGCCAGACTCGGCGTGACCGCCGTGGTGCAGCCCGGCGGTTCGATCCGCGACCAGCAGGTCATCGAAGCCGCCGACCGCCTCGGGCTGGCTATGGTCTTCACCGGCGTGCGGCATTTTCGGCACTAACGGGTTGTCTATGGCTTCCTTGCGCGCGGCTTTCTCCAAATGGTGGGCGCACGTCGCCATCCTCGTCCCGGCGCTGGCCGTCGCCGCGGCCCTGCGGGGCCTCGCGCTGAGCCGCGTCCCGGGGTGGTATTCGGACGAAGGCACAGCCCTGGCGCTGGCGCGCAGTTTCCTGACGCAGCACCATTGGGATTACCTGGGCGTGCGCGACGGCATGCTTATGGCTGCTCGCCTGCCGCTCTTTCCCTGGCTGCTCACGGTCCTTAGCCATTTCCATCCTCTGGACATGACCCTCGCGCGCGGCGCGGCGGTCTTCCTCAGCCTGCTCACCATCGCGCTCTTTTACATCTGGATCTGGCTCAACAGCCACGATAGAGGGTGGGCTGCCGCCTCGGTGTGGATCTATGCCGGCCTGGGCTGGTGGGTGCTCTACCAGCGCATGGCTTTCAGCTACCACCTCGGCGCAGCCCTCATCATGGGAAGCGCCATTGCTCTCACCCGCTACTTCAACAAGGCTTCCCGCTGGTGGGGAGCGGCCGCTGCCGTGCTGATCGGGCTGGCCGCCTGCACCGACCTGGCCTTTTGGCCTTTTCTGCTCGCCCTCTTCCTCCTTGTGCTCTGGCATCGCCCGAAGGACACCCTGTGGATGATGGTGTCAGGCTTGCTACCTTTGGGGGTGATGCTGGGAGCGCTTGCCGTGCGCTCGCCGTGGATGCTCCACGACCTCACTTCGTTGCTGTGGAACACCTCGCAATCGCTGGTGCCCCAACTCGTGCTGCTGATTCTCAACTTCTCGGTCATCGGCAACGTATACCTCTGGTGGACTTTGAGCCAAATTGGCTGGCTGCTTGCCCCCCGTTCACGACGCATTTGGGGCACAGCGCTGGTCTTTTGGGGCATTCCCTGGCTGTTCATGGCCCGCACCCGCTTTATGGGAGGGTTCGGCCTCTATTACCAAATTCCCTACTGGCCTTACCACGCCGCCGGGCTGGGCGCATTGTTGCGCTATGGCCTTCCCTGGGCCACACAACGCCTGCAACACCTGCTCAAAGGCTTGTTCACGCGTTCTCCCCTCGATCGGGTGCCTTCTGGCCTTCAGCACCAAATCGCCCTCTGGGGCAGTGCATTGCTGCTCTTTGCCCTGCTCCTCGCCGGCCTGACCTACGAGGGCGCTCAGGCCATTGAAGTGCTTCAGGGCAATTTTGCGGGCCACATCGCTCTTGCCCTGACCCCTACCCACGACGCCCAACAGACCATCATCTATATGCGGGAACACACCCAAGAGGACGACCTGGTGGTGGCTTCTCCCGCACTGGCGTGGGCCATGCCCGGACACGCCACCGATTTCCAGATTACGCTCGCCGCGATGGGGAAGACAACGCCCTTCTTCCCCGCGGGCATTTCACGCACTCGCTGGCTCTATGAACTCCGTTACCCCCATGCCCAATATGCCGTCATCGACCCCATCTGGCGAAACTGGGGCGTCAAAACCCCCTCTATTCGGCAAATGACCGTTGAAATTCAAACTCACTGGGTGCCGGTCGCCGTGTTCGGGGCGGTGACAATTTACCGCAACCCCAACCAACCCTCGCGATGAGGTCTCCCCATGCCCCCACTACCCTCCCTCAAATTCGACGAACGCGGCCTGATTCCCGCCGTGGTGCAGGACGCCCATACCCACCAGGTGCTCATGGTGGCCTACATGAACGAAGAGGCCCTCAAGCGCACGCTGGAAACCGGCGAAGCGCATTTCTGGTCCCGCAGCCGGCAAGAACTATGGCACAAAGGGGCCACTTCCGGCAACATCCAAAAGGTGGTGGAAATCCGCGTCGACTGCGACGCGGACACCCTCTTGCTGCTGGTGGAACCCGCGGGCCCGGCCTGCCACACCGGTAACACCTCATGCTTCTACCGCCGTTTCCCCGCGCTCACATTCGCCCCCTGGCCGCCCACCGCCGACCAAGCAACCAAGTAACCAGGTAACCAAGCCCCCAAAACACCATGACCCTTAACGAACTTTACGCCATCCTCCAGGAACGCCAGGCGCACCCGCGCCCGGAATCGTACACCGCCCGCCTGTTAGAAGCCGGGCTTCCCCGCATCGCCCAGAAAGTCGGCGAAGAGGCCGCCGAGGTCATTGTGGCCGCGCTGGCGCAAGACGACCAGCGGTTGACCGAAGAAATCGCCGACCTGGCCTACCACGTGCTGGTGCTGATGCTGGCGCGCGACCTGACGCCCGACGACATCGCCGCTGAACTGGAACGCCGCCACCGATGAACGTGCTGCTTTTCGACCTGGACGGCGTGCTGGTACAGCCCCTCGGCTACCGCAAAGCCATTGAGGCCGTCTTCCGGCACTGCGTGCGCGGCTGGGGCTGGCCCGACATGCCGCCCCCAGACGAAGAAGTCATCGCCTTCTACGAAGCCCACAGCATCACCAGCGAGTGGGATATGCTCCCGCTAATGCTCGCCGCGGTGTGGGATGCGTGGGCTGCAGCCTATGGCACACCGCCGGAAGGCGCGCTGGACGCCTCCCATCCCGACCAGCCGCCCCCGCCCCCCGATTACCGTGCCGCGGTGCTGCGGCTGGTCCCTCACCTGCGTGCCGGGGCTTACCCCGCGGAAGTTGCCCTTGCCCAGCAGCACCAAGATCCTGACCACGCCCCCTTCCCCCACCTGCCGGCTGCCTCGCCGCTCCTCCGCCGCCTGCTGAGCCACACCCGCGACGTCGCCCAGAACCACACCACCCGCCTGTTTCAGCAATTTGCCCTCGGCAGCGCCGCCTTCACCGCGACCTACGGCCTGCCCGCGGAAGTAGAAACCCCCTCCTTTCTCGAACAGTACGACCGCCCCTTGCTGGAACCCCTGGCGCGAGCCCGCCTGCAAACCCTGCTGGCCCGCGGGGAAGCCGTCGCCGCGGCCTACACCGCCCGCCCTTCCGCGCCACCGCACGGCGAGCCGACGCGGCCTGGCTACGCCCCCGAAGCCGAAATGGCCCTCACCGCAGCCGGCGTGCCTTCCCTGCCCCTCATCGGCTTTGGACGGCTGGCCTGGCTGGCCGAGCAATACGACCTCCCTCCAGAGAAAGCGCTGCTTAAGCCCGCGCCCTTCCATGCGCTGGCGGCCATTTTCGCCGCCCTCCTGGGCGACGAGCGCGCCGCCTTGCAACGCGCCGCGGCATGGTTACTGGAAAGCCGCCCCCTCACCGAGGGGCTGTCCCCCGCCATCACCCTCTACGGCTTCGAAGACAGCGTCGCCGGGCTGCACGGCATGGCCGAGGCCGCCGCAACCCTGCGGGAAGCCGGCATCGCCGTCACTTTCCAGCCCTTTGGCATCGCTACCCACCCTGACAAAAAAACAGCCCTGCGACGCACCGGCGCGCACATTGTGCCTTCCATCAACCACGCATTGTCAAGGCTCTGAGGCCACGCTCCCTCAGCCCACAATTGGGGGTATAATTTTGCCAATTATGGAACAATTCCACTTACGCTGGCGCTCCCCCAAATCGTTCTCTCTGGGCTTTCTCCTTGCCCTTTTCCTGCTGGCTGTGCTGGCCACCCCAGCCCGAGCGTGGGATATCTGGTTGGTCACCGACCACAACCGCATCCTCGTCATTCGCGACGTCGAAACCTCTCCTCACCAGGAATACATCATCACCCACGACGACGTCCCCGACGCTCACACCCGCTTTGGCTACTTTGGCTTTGGCGATATCGGTTTTTCCCTCACCGGCAAACTCTACGGCATCTCGACCACCCTGGAACAAAAATCGCACCTTTACACCATCGACCTGAACACGGGGCACATCACCCAACTGCAGCCGCAACTGCCTTTCGAATGGGGCAACGCGCTGGAATTCGGCCTCCGGACGGACATCGGCTACATCGGCGGCGGGCTGGAAAGTTACCAGCCTTACCGCTATCTTGCCGGCTTCTACGCCTTCTACGACGAGAACCCGACCACCACCACCCTGTGGCACGACATGCGCGCCGACTACCCGCAAGGCGGCTACACCGGCGGCTACACCGAGGCCAACGGCTACCTCTACGCCATTTGGGGACAAGGCAACTGGAACTCGCATCAAACCTACCTGCTGCAAATCACCACCGACGCCGCGGGGAACTTTGTTTCTTACACCAACCTGGGTGACGCCGAAAGCCACGGCGCGCCCGAAGGCATCTGGGGGCTGAACAGCGATGGAGCGCACCTGTATGGCCTTTCCGGGCAAACCCTCTACCGCATCACCATCGAGAACGGCGTGGCTACCTACCACAAAGTGCTCGATTTCAGCCTGTTGCCCGGCGAACACGTCAACGGCTCTTCTTCGCAGATCGCCGACCTCTCCCTCAACCTTACAACCAGCACTTCCTCCCCCACCCCTGGCAACCCGTTTCGCCTCACGGTGAACATCCATAATGCCGGGCCTTACGACGCCAACAGCACCACAGCCCAGGTCACGCTGCCCGTCGGCCTGACGCTAGTCAACAGCAGCACCGCAACCGGCACCTTTGCGGCTACCTCAGGGGTTTGGGACGTGGGCACCCTGCCCGCCAACCAAAGCGCCACCCTTACGCTGACCGTCCAGCCAGAAGGCAGCGGCAGCCTGACCGTGCAGGCGCAAATCACCCATACCGGCCCCGTCGACCCTGACAGCATCGCCTCGGTGGGCTTCGCCGAAGACGACTGGCACGACGGCCAGCCAGACGACGATGAAAGCACCCTTACCCTGCACGTTGCCTCACCACCGCCCACCCCCACGCCTCCCCCACCTCCACAAGGCGGCATCCTGCTGCCCGTCACTGGCCTCCCGCCGGGGCACCTCACAACACTGAAGCCGCCAGACCACGCCTACGCCACCCTGACCCTCACGCTGGAAATCCCCGCCCTGGCCCTGCGTGCGCCCATCGTCGGCGTTCCCCAAGGCCCGCAGGGATGGGATGTGCGCTGGCTGGGTAACACGGTAGGCTGGTTGGAAGGCACGGCTTTCCCCACCTGGGCTGGCAACACCGTGCTTACCGGCCACGTCTGGAACGCCGCCAACACCCCCGGCATCTTCGTGAACCTCAAACGCCTGCGCTTCGGCGACCGCATCCTCATCCATGCCGGGGAATTGACTTACACTTACGAAGTGCGGGAAAACCGCCTGCTACGCCCCGACGACACTTCCCTCGCCCTGGCACACAAAGACTACAACTGGCTCACCCTGCTAACCTGTGAAGACTACTCGCCTACAAGCGGCACCTACCGCTACCGCCGCATGGTACGCGCGGTGTTGACCACCGTCAAATAATTGCTTCCACTGCCTGCCCCAATCACGCGCCCACCGCGGCGCGTTTTTTGTTTTTCAAAACATCCACTTGACAAACTTTAGAATTCATGATACGATGTTTAGGATTTCACAAGGAGGAGGCTATGCCAAAAATTCCAGCCACCTGCCCGCTCTGCGGTGGGAAACTCATCGTCACCGGTTTGCACTGCCAATCGTGCGGCACCACCTTTCAGGGGCACTTCGACGCCCCCCGCAGCGGAAGCGCTTTCGACCGGCTGACGCCGGAGCAATTGCACTTCCTGGAAGTGTTCATCCGCAACGAAGGCAAATTCTCGCGCATGGAAAAGGAAATGGGGCTTTCCTACCCCACGCTGCGCAACCGGCTGCGCGCCATCATCCGCACGATGGGCTACCAGCCAGAAAGCGACGCCAAACCCGCCTCGCGCCTTTCGCCAGCGGCCAAGCAACGCATTCTCGACGACCTGGAAGCAGGCCGCATCAGCGCCGAAGATGCCGTCCGCCTGCTCAAAGGAGAAGAAGCGTAATTTTGCCCCTTTCCACGCTTCCAACTGGAGGTCAAAGTGACAATCCCTGATTTCGACCCCGAAGCCCTCGAAAAGAACATCCGCCAAACCTTGCAAAGCGCCCTCGCCAACGCCCCCTTCATTCGCGAGGAAATCCCCTGGGAAGAAGGCGACACCGCGCCCCTTACCCTCAGCGCCAGCGGCCCGATTCACGTGCAGGGGGAAGACACATCCACCGCGCACGTCCGTGGCCTGGGAACCGCCCGCCACGACCGCCCGCGCGCTTTCCAGATCAACGGTCCAGCGCAGGTACGCGTGCCACGGGCAGCCCACGTCGTGCTCGAAAGCATTGCCGGGCCCGTGCACGTCGGCGGCCTCACCCGCGGCCAGGTGCAAATCGGGGAAATCAACGGCCCCATCAAGGTCAGTGCCACTCAGGCGTGCCTGGGCAACCGCATCAACGGCCCGGCCGATTTCAAAGAGATCACCGAGCGCATTGAGATCCAAAACATCCGCGGCCCCGTGCTCGTCACGCCCTGCCCGCCGCTGGTGCGGCTGGAAGACGTGCGCGGGCCGGTTCGCCTGCATTGCCCCGACCCCGCGGGCAAGCGTATCGTCGTGCACAGCAGCCGTTCAGTGGTCATCAAAGTGCCCGCCGATACAGAGATTCAAGGCACCATCCGCAGCGTGGGGCAGGTGCAGGTTGACCTCAAACAAAACACCTCCCGCCAGGACGCCAAGATTCAACTGCGTGCCGAGCATCCTGAGCGCGCCCTCACCGTAGACATCACGGCGGGGAAACAGGTCTACATTGGCCCCAACCCGCCGGAAATCAGCGAAAGCGCCATCGGTTGGGAACTGTTGGAAAAATTCCTCAACCTGTGGCGGGGGCGGGCCCAAAAACCCGAAAAAGCCGCAACCGCGCCAGCGGCCACAGCGCCGCAGCCCCAGGCCGAAGCCCCCAGCGCTGCGGCTTCCGACCCCGAGGAAGAGTTACGGCAGGCCCGCCAACGCATTCTACGCCTGCTCGCGGATGGCAAAATCAGTCTCGAAGAAGCCGAGCGCCTGCTGGACGCCCTCGAAGCCTAACGCCCCCCTTTCCGCCAGGAGCATGCCCCATGGCCTCCGTACGGCTGTTCTTCATTGCTCTGAAAAAAGAACTGCACCTGATGCGCAGTTACGGCTTCAACACCTTAGCCGAGTTCGGCACCATTGCAATGTTCTTCGCGCTGCTCTACTTTGGCGCGCACGCCCTGGTGGGCAACCGTGGCAACTTCCAGGGCACCACAGAAGCCCTCATCCTCGGCTACTGGATCTGGGTCGGGTTGCTGACCGCTTTCAGCCAGTTCACCTGGACGATTACCACCTACGCTCAGCAAGGCCTGCTGGAACAACTCTTCATGACGCCGTGGCAGTTGCAGAAAATCCTTGCCGTCGAAGCCGCGGCATCCTTCGTCATCAATACCTTCATCAACCTCGGCATGCTGTTATTCTTCATGCTTCTCACCGGCCGCTGGCTGCACCTGGAACCGCTGACCACCTTCCTCCTCTATCTCACCACCTTGCTGCCCGCCTACGGCATCGGCTACGCCCTGGCAGGTCTGGCCATGCGGTTCAAAAACATCCAGAGCGTGTTCAACATCGTGCAATTCATCGTCATTCCCCTGCAGGCCCTGCCGGTCAGCAGCCATCCGTGGCTCAACGTCTTCCCCTTTGCCCAGGGAATGCACATGCTGCTGGAACACACCCGCACCGGCACCCTGTGGTGGCAATTCACCCCCGCCCAATGGGGCATCTTGCTCACGCAGGCCGCGGTGTACCTCGGGCTGGGGCTGGCCCTCTACCACTGGCTGGAAAGCGCCGCCCGCGAACGCGGCCTGCTGGCGCACTACTGATCTTCCAGAATAGCTCTTCCCCTTTCCCGCCTCTTTGTTCTTTTATGGCTATACGAAATTCCGTTGAGTTGAAACCATGACAACGCCCGCCCTGCTGGTCGCTCACCTTTCCAAAACCTACCCTGCCAAAACGCCCGTTGAGGCCGTGCGCGATGTTTCCTTCCAGGTGGCCGAAGGTGAAATCGTGGCCCTGCTCGGCCCCAATGGCGCCGGCAAAACCACCACCGTGAAGTGCATCCTCAACCTGGTACGCCCCACCGGCGGCGAAGTGCAGGTGTATGGTCACGACCACAACGACCTCACCCGCCTCTACCGCCACGTCGCCGCGGTGCTGGAAGGCAACCGCAACATCTTCTGGCGGCTGACCCCCTACCAAAACCTGGAAGTCTTTGCCGCTTACGCCGGCGTGCCGCCCCGCCAGGCGCGGCAAGGCATCGAGCGTTGGCTGGCCTTCTTCCACCTTGAAGACTTCCATACCGAAGTGCGCCACCTTTCCCGCGGCAACCAGCAGAAAGTCGCCATTGCCAGCGCGCTGGTGCGCCAGACGCCCCTCGTCATGCTCGACGAACCCACCCTCGGGCTGGATGTCGAGGCCAAGCGCGAACTCGTGCCCATGATTCGCCGCCTGGCCCGCGAGGAAGGCAAGACCATCCTGCTGACTTCCCACCAGATGGACGTCGTCGAAGCCTTAGCCGATCGGGTCATCATCATTCAAGATGGCCAGGTGATTGCGGAAGGCACCCCTGCCGAATTGAAGCGGCTTTTCGACGCCAAAACTTACCGGCTGGAAATCCGGCTGGCAGGGGGACTTCCCCCGGCGGTGCAAGCGCGCTGGCGATTGCAAGAAATCGAAGCCGCCGACGGCTACCACGTTTTCAGCGTGGTGCTGCCCGACCCCCAACGCATCTATCGCTTGCTCGACGATTTGGAAGCCGCGGGGGCGGAACTGCTGTCCCTCCAGCCTGACATCCCCAACCTGGAAGAAGCCTACGTGCGACTGGTCCAGAGCAACGGGAACGGTCACACACCGTCGCCCGCCTCAGTTTCCCCTCCCAAGCACTGAAAAACGCCCCAAACGCCTCGTTGAAAAAACAGGGAACGGCGCAAAGAGCCGTTCCCTGTGGCGTTATGCTACCCCCCAGGCGTAGGCACAGGGGTCCAAGTCGGCAAAGTGCGCATCCAGGGCGGCAGGCTCTGGAAACGCTGCCACCATCCCGTCCCCTGCTCGCACATGGTGCGGTTGACCAACGGCACAACCACCACCGTCGTCGGCGAAAAACGGCGCAACTGGTCTTCGAAAGCCGTCCAGGCGCGTGGGTCCTTGTCGGGCGCCACAGTGGGCACATCAATGGTCTGGAAGACACGGAAATCCACTGGCTGATCAGGGGGCGGAAGCGTCCGTTGCTCGGCATACAGCACCTGGCGGAAGCGACCCCACGAAGCCACGCTGGCCCAGAAGGGTTCACGTGCCGCCACGGGGATAAGCCCCATTCGTGCCAGCAGGCCGTAGAACGAGCCCCCTGGGCCAATTTCGCCGGTGCAGGCATAGACCCCAGCGGGGAGCGGCGTAAGGGAAGGCGTCACGGTGAGGCCCGGCGTAGCCGTCGCGGTCGGGGGTGCGATGGCTGCCGCGGTCGGCGCAGGGGCGAAGGTGGCCGTAGGGGAAGGTCGCGGGGAAGGCGTGGAAGCGGGCGGCTGGGGCGTGGGGGAAGCCATGAGGGGCGCGATCGTCGGCGCAGGGGCCAACAACGCCCGTCCCAGCGCGACGCCCCCCATCCCCACACCACAACCCACAAGAAAGAGCAACGCCATCGCCAACCACCAGCGACGGGAAAAGCCGCGGGGTGCAGTCGGCGCCGGCGGGGATGCCTGCCCTTCGGCAGGGGCTTCCGCTTCGGTTTCCGGCACGGGGGCGTCCTCGCCCAGCCTTTCCGGCGGGGGCGGCAGCGCAACGGGCTGGGCCGCGGCCAGGACTTCCGACAGTAGCGGCTCGCCGATTTCCACCAGCAGCGCCGAGATGTTATCGGCCCCTCCCGCGCGGTTGGCAAAAGCGATCAGGCGCTCGACCACCTCCTGCGGATTCCCCTCAGCGGCCAGATGGGCCAGATCTTCCGCCGAGGCGTAGCGGGTCAGCCCGTCGGAGCAAAGCAGCACCCGGTCGCCCGGTTGCAGCGTGCGGGTGAAGATATCTACCTCGGGCGCAGGGCGCCCGCCCAGGCTGCGGGTCAGCCGATTGCGAATGCGGGCTTCCCGCGCTTCTTCCGCCGACATCAGCCCTTCCCGCACCATCTCTTCCCCCAGATTGTGGTCACGGGTGATTTGCTCGGCCACCCCATTGCGCAGCAGGTAGGCGCGGCTATCGCCCACGTTGGCGACAATGAGAGTGTGCTGCCACACCACCGCGGCCACTAACGTGGTCGCCACCGGCCGCCCCACAGCCTCTTGCTGGCTATACGCATGAATCTCGCGGCTGGCTTCCTGAATTGCCTGCGCCAACCGCTCCGCGGGAGGCACGTCGGCACGACGGTAGTAAGTGTAGAGCACCTTCTGCACCGCGTAGCGGCTGGCTCGCTCGCCATAAGCCGCGCCGCCCACGCCGTCCGCGACCACATAAAGGCGCCCGCTGGCGCGCAGCGTAGACTCATCGTGCGGCTCAAACCAGCCAAGAAAATCTTCGTTGTGTGCGCGCCTCCGCCCAACATCGGTCGCCCCCGCGGAAGTCACGCGGAAAACCACATTCATGGCACCTCCTCGGCGCTCGTGCCTTGCCTGCAAGGCTTCGGCTTCACCGCCCCAACAGGCGATGGCGCCATTATACCAAAGCGCCCCACGCGCTCACGGCGCACCTGAGCGGTGCGCCGTGGCAGGGGGTGTTTTTGTTTTGTGATTCGAGACAAACCCTTAGGGCAAGAGGGTGTTGATGGTCGCGGCCTCGGCGGCGATGGCGTTGCCGTTGGTGGCCAGGGTGTTGCTGCTGCTCTGAATCATCTGGGCCAGGCTGAGGGAACTGTCGCTAATCAGGTACTCGCTTTCCACAATGCGGTCGGCCATCACGCCGATTTGCAACTCCGTCCAGAGGATGCGGTCGGCCATTTCGCCAATCCGGTCGGCCATTTCGCCGATGTCGTCCGAGAGCGCCAGGGTGGTGCCTTCCGAATTGTCAATGCGGGTGTTGATGTCGTCAGCGGTCACCATGATGGCGGCGGCATCTTGCTCGGTCTGGGAAGCCAGGGCGATGAGGTCGGCGGCCCAGGCGTTCACATCGGGGTTGCTTTCGTTGGTCTGAATTTGTGCGGCGTAAGCCTGAATGGCCTGAGAAGCGCTCACGATGTCGGCGGCCTGCTGGCTAATGGCCGTGGCCTGCGTCTGAATTTCGTCCCACGGATCGGTGGAAGGCACGAAGGAAGCCGCAGCGGCCGGGTGGGCTACTGCACCCACCACCAGGGCCAACACGAGGGAAGTCAGCAAAACGATTTTCTTCAACATGATTTTCTCTCCTTGAGGTCGCCCGCAGGCGAAGTTTTCGGTTTTGTGTGACGCTTATAAGACGGCCCCAGAAGAGAAAAGGTTACAACTTTCCCCCGGGAAAGCAAAAAAATCCCTCGCCAGGAGGGATTTTCTCATCAGCACAAGGAAGGCAATCGTCGCGGGGCTATTCCCACGTGCGCGTATCGCGGATGGGCGGGGCGTCGGGGGGCAGTTCGGCCACCCGGCGCACGGCGAGGCGGAATTTGATGGCATCGCGAGCAGCCGCGGCCAGGCGGTCTTCCAGATCAGCAGGGGCGTCGGGGGCGACGATTTCCAGCGTGAGGTAGTCTTTGTGGGCTTCACGGGTAATCACGGCCTGCCAGCGCGCCACTTCGGGGAAGCGCGCCATCAGGCCGCGCAGTTGCCGGGGGTGCAGGAACATGCCGCGCACTTTGACAGCATCGCCCACACGCCCCAGCCAGCCCACCAGCCGCGGGGTGGCGCGCCCGCAGAAGCACGGCTCGGTGTTCAGCGCCGAAAGGTCGCCGGTGCCAAAGCGCACCAGAGCGTATTCCTCATGCAGCACGGTCACGACCACCTCACCCACCTCGCCGGGCGGCAGCGGCTGGCCGGTGTTGATGTCGCAAATCTGCACAATGACATCTTCCGGCACGTGCCAGCCGTCTTCGGCCTCGCATTCATAGCCCAGGTTGCCGCACTCGGCGGTGCCATAGCCCTGGCGCACGGTGGCAACGCCGCGGTTTTGCAACTCGGCGCGCAGGGAAGGCGGCAGCGGCTCCGCGGTCACGAAAGCCTTTTCCACTTGCAACGACAGGCCAAGGGCGTCGGCTTTGTCGAGCAGGGCTTTCAAATAAGAAGGCAGGCCAATGTAGCCGTTCACCCCCAGCGCGTGCATGGCCTGTACCTGCTGTTCCTGGTTGCCCACGCCGCCGGGCAGCACGGTGCAGCCCACAGCGCGCAGCCCTTCTTCGAACATTGCGCCTGCGGGCGTGAGGTGATAGCCAAAGGCGTTCAGCACCACATCGCCTGCGTGGAAGCCGGCGGCTTCCAGCGCCGAAGCCCAGCGCCAGTAATCGGGGCGGTCGGCTTCGGGTTCGTAAATCGGCCCCGGCGACTGGAAAACCCGCTTGAGGGCGCCGATTTCCACCGCCAGCAGGCCGCCAAAAGGCGGGTCTTGTGCCTGCAATTCGATGAGGTCGTCTTTCCGCAACACAGGAAGGCGGCTGAGGTCGTCCTCCGTGCGAATGTCGGCGGCAGTCAGCCCCGCGGCTTCCAGACGGCGGGCAAAGGCCGGTGCGTGGGCGGCCAAATGGGCAATGAGGTCGGAAAGCGTCATGGGAGGCTCCCTCGCGGTTGACAACGGGCAGCGGACAACGGGGCGGCGGTTACGACAACCAGCGCTTGCGGCGCTTGTAATGCTTGACTTCCCGGTACGACTTGCGCTTGCCCACTTCGGTGAGGCCCAGGTAAAACTCGCGCACGTCGGCGTTTTCTTTCAACTCGGCAGGCGTGCCTTCCAGCACAATGCGCCCGTTTTCCATGATGTAAGCGTAATCGGCCACCTGCAAGGTGAGGTTGGCGTTCTGCTCCACCAGCAAAATGGTGGTGCCTTTCTCTTTGTTGATGCGCTGCACAATGCCGAAGATTTCCTGCACCAGCAGCGGGGCAAGCCCCAGCGAGGGTTCATCCAGCAGCATCAGTTTGGGGTGCGCCATCAGCGCGCGCCCAATGGCAAGCATTTGTTGCTCACCGCCGGACAGATAACCTGCCACCTGCTTGCGGCGCTCTTGCAGGCGGGGGAAATAGGTGTAAACCATCTCCAAATCGGAAGCCAGGCTACTGCGGGCAGGGCGGGTGTAAGCCCCCGCAATCAGGTTTTCCTCCACCGTGAGGTGCTCGAACACGCGGCGGCCTTCCATCACCTGGAAAATGCCCATCCGGACGATGTCTTCCGGGTCACGGTTATGGATGGGCTGCCCCATGAACTCGATGGAGCCGTCGGTCACTTCGCCGTCTTCCGGCTTGAGCAGGCCCGAAATGGCTTTCAGGGTGGTGGTCTTTCCCGCGCCGTTGGCGCCCAACAGCCCGACGATTTTGCCCTCGGGCACCTCAAGCGACATGCCTTTCAGCACGAGAATGACCTTGTTGTAAATGACTTCCACATTGTTGAGGCTGAGCATAACACCCTCGCTGGAAACCGCGCGGCCAGGGGCGCGGTCGTGGCTGGTGAACTCCCCTCCCCCGGCTTCTCCCCTCGGTGAGGGGAGAAGCCACAGGGGAAAACCTGCAACACACTTGGGGAGAGGGTTACGGACAAAAAGTTACGGGGCTTCGATGTAGTCGGTGACGCGCGTCCACTTGCCGTCCTTCACCTCGTAGATGCGCAGGGCTTTGCTGCCGCGATGGCTTTGCGGGGTGAAGGTAATGGGGGCCGTGACGCCGCCGGTGTCGAAGTCTTTGATGGTTTCCAGGGCAGCCTTGATGGCCTCGCCGCTGACATCACCCTTGGCCGCAGCGCGCTTGATGCCCTCGGCCATCACAGCCATCGTCCACCAGCCCTGAACATAGTGCACGCCCTTGGCTTCCAGGCTGGAGCCGTGGTCTTTCAGCCACTTGGCGGGCGCGTCGTGGCCGGGCACGGGGTCGCTGGGGGGCGTGAACGGGATCGTGCCATACACACCTTCGGCAGCGTCGCCGGCCAGTTTGAGGAAGATTTCATCGGCGCACCAGTTCATGTTGATGAACTTGATCTTGCCCAACAAGCCCTGGCTCTTGGCGTCTTTGATGAGCACCGCAGCGGGGCTGGAAACGGTGTGCACAATCACATAGTTTGCGCCGAATTGCTGAATCTGGGCCAGTTCGGCCACGTAGTCGGTCGCGCCCTTGGGCATGGCAAGGTGCATGAAAGCAACACCCTTGGAATCGGCAAACGCTTTGGCATCGGCCACCGGCGATTCACCGAAGGGGCTGTCATGGTGGATGAGCGCCACTTTGGGCATGCCGTCGTGGCCGGAAGCCTTCCAGTCTTGAATGGCCCACTGGATGGCGATGATGGCCTGGTCGGAGTAGGTCACGCCAATGAGGAAGTTGTAGGGCGCTTTGGTGATGTCTTTGACCAGGTTGGCGGAGTAGGAAGCCGACATGTAGGGGATTTTATCAGCCGCAATCTTCGAGCGCAGGGCTTCGGTATCGCCGGTGCCCCAGCCCATGAAGGCTACCACACCGTCGTTGACGTACTGCGAATAGAGTTGCTCGGCCTGGTCAACTTTGTAGGCATAGTCAGCCCATTCCAGGTCGATCTGGCGGCCGTCGATGCCACCGTTGGCGTTCAGCCAGGCCACGTAATCGCGCACGCCTTCGCTGTACGGGGTGCCCACATCAGACGTTGGGCCGCTGAGGTCGAAGAGGCCGCCGACCTTAATGGGGCCGGTCGAGGCATTTTGGCTGCCGCCACCGCCGCAGGCAGCCAGCGCCACCGCGGCCAGCGCCACCACGGCAATCATGAGAAACCACTTACGCATGCTTCACCTCCTGAGTTGGTCGAGAAGAACAAACGAGTGAAAGGGCGAAAGTCTTGCGGCAAATCGTTCCATCACACCTCCTCAACACACCTAATAACTAAACGGCCACAACCGGAAGTAATCTTTGATGTCTTCCCACAATTTCTTCAAGCCCTCCGGCTCCAAAATCAAAAAGAGGATGATCACCAGGCCGAAGGTGGCTTCCTGAATGAACGGCATAATAGCGTTGATGGACGGGAAGACCTTTCGCAATGCACGGCCCGCATTGGTCAGGAGGGCGGGCAACAGCGTCATAAACGACGCGCCGAACAACGAGCCGGAAACCGACCCCATGCCACCGATGATGATCATCGCCAGGTAAAGCACCGACACATCCAGCGTGAAGCGTTCCCAGGTCACGATGCTGCGGTAGTGCGCCAGCAACGCCCCCGACACACCCACGAAAAAGGACGAAATGGCAAACGCCAGTAACTTGTAGCGGAACAAATTCACGCCCATGACCTCGGCGGCAATGTCCTGGTCGCGAATGGCAATGAACGCCCGGCCATAATGGGTGCGGAAGAGGTTGAGGGTGAGCAGCGCCGTAATGCCCACCAGCGCCCAGGCCAACCAGTAGAAGTTGAAATCGGCATTCATGCGCAGGCCAAAGAGGTGCGGGTCGGGCACCACCAGGGCCTCCACCCCACCGGTCAGGCCTTTCCAGTGCGTCACCACCCAGAGGATGATTTCCTGCGCGGCTAAGGTGGCAATAGCCAGGTAAAGCCCTTTCAGCCGCAGCGAGGGAATGCCAAAAAATGCCCCCACCGCCGCGGTGACAAAACTCGCCACAATAATCGAAAGATACCACGGCATGCCCAACCGCACCGTCAGCAGGCCCGCGGCATAGGCCCCCACCGCCATGAAGCCCCCCTGCCCCAGGCTGATCTGGCCGGTATAGCCGGTGAGGATGTTCAACCCAATCGCGCCCACGGTAGCAATGGCAATCTGGTTGGCCAAGGTGAGGGTGTATTTGTTGGCGAAGAAGGGGAACAGCAAAATGAAGAGGATGAACAGCACAATGCGGATTTTCTGCGCCGGGGTCCGCCGCAGCGCCATATCCGATTCATACGAGGTATGGAAAACACCAGAAACCATAACCGCCTACTCCTCTGCAGGGGAACGACTTACGGGCTACACGCGCTCGATGATTTCCTGGCCAAAGAGGCCATACGGCCGCACCATCAGGATGAGGATGAGCACAATGAAGGAAATGACCTGATTCAACCCCATGCCGATGTAGCCGCCAACATAGGCTTCCAACAGGCCGATAATCACCCCCCCCACAATCGCGCCGGGAATGGAATCCAGCCCGCCCAAAATCACCACCGGGAACACCCGCAGGCCGAAGCCCGCCAGTTCTGGCCCCACGCCCACAATGTTGGCCACCAGCGCGCCGCCGATGGCCGCGGTCATGGCCGCAATCGACCACGCCCAGGCAAAGATGCGCTTCACGCTGATGCCCATGCTCATCGCGGCCTGCTGGTCATCGGCCACGGCGCGCATGGCAATGCCTTCCTTGGAGCGGGTAAAAAAGAGGTTAAACAGGAAAAGCATCACCCCGGCGATCACGATCGCCCACAGGCGGTCGGCACCCACCGTCGCGCCCAGCACATGCACCGGCTTGCTGGGGATGAAAGCCGGAAAAGCCCGCGGCTGGTTGCCCCAAATGGTGCTCACAATGGCCCGCAGCAGGCTGCTCAAACCAATGGTCGCCATGATGACCGAAATGATCGGCTCACCGATCAGCGGGCGCAGCACCAGCCGCTCGACCGCCACGCCAATGCCCACTGCCACCAACAGCGTGAGCACCAACCCAATCGTCCACGGCAACGAGAACTGCACCAGCATGGAAAACATTACATACGCGCCGATGAGCAAAAACTCGCCCTGGGCAAAGTTGATGACGTCGCTGGATTTGTAGATGAGCACAAAGCCCAACGCCGCTAACGCCAGAATGGCGCCGTTGGTCAGGCCGGTGAGGGTGAGTTGAATGAACAAATCCATAATTGGCCTCTCGGGGAGAATGCAAGTTGCAGGATGCAAGTTGCAGGATGCAGGGGTGCTACTTGCCGGCAGCGTCGGAAATATCGACGTCTTCGATGCGCAGGTTGGTGCGGATGGTCGCAGTCCGCCCGTCCTGATAGGTAATCGTGGTTTCGACGGGCACGCTGGTCGCATCGCTGTAAAGGGCCGAGATCAGGTCGTCGTAGCGCTTGGCAATCAGGCGGCGGCGCACCTTGCGGGTGCGGGTGAGTTCGGCATCGTCGGCGTCGAGTTCCTTGTGCAACAACAGGAAACGGCGGATGCGCGCCGCGGGCGGCAGGTCGGCATTGGCCTGCAACACATGCGCTTTGACGATTTCGTACACCTCGGGCTTCTGCGCCAGGTCGGTGTAGGTGGTGTAGGGCACCTGGTGTTTTTCAGCCCATTTGCCCACGTTGGCAAAGTCAATATTGATGAAAGCCGTGACAAAAGGCCAATCGCCGCCAAAGACCACGGCTTCCCGGATGTAGGGGCTGAACTTGAGTTTGTTTTCGATGAACTGCGGGCTGAATTTGGTGCCGTCGGCCAGAGTCATGACGTCTTTGGCACGGTCGATGACGATGAGGTGGCCGTCTTCATCAAGATAGCCCGCGTCGCCGGAATGCAACCAGCCTTCCTCGTCAATGGCCTGGGCGGTGGCTTCGGGGTCGTGGTAATAGCCAACCATCACCGCGGGGGAACGCATCAAAATTTCGCCGTTTTCGGCAATCTTGAGCTCGGTCTCAGGAATTGGCAGGCCGACGGTTTGGAACTTGATGTCGCCGTCGCGATGCACCACCGCAATGCCCACGATTTCGGTCTGGCCGTAGATCTGCTTGAGGTTGACGCCCATCGCGTGGAAGAAGCGGAAGATGTCCGGCCCCAGGGCCGCGCCGCCGGTGTAAGCCCGCTTCAGCCGCCGCAGCCCGAGCTGGTCTTTGATGTTCTCGAACACCAGCCAGTCGGCCAAAAAGTAGAGGATTTTCAACCCCAGCGAGGGCTTTTCTTTGCGGAAGCGGATATCGGCCATGCGGTAGCCGATGGGCATGGCCCAGTTGTACATGAAGCGCTTGAAACGAGTAGTGTCTTCGATTTTGACCTGCACCTGGCTGACCAGGCTTTCCCAGATGCGGGGCGGGCTGAAGACCATCTGGGGGCCGATTTCCCGCATGTCATGCTGCACGGTTTCCGGCGCTTCGGGGAAGTTGATTTTGAAGCCCACATTGAGCGCGCAGGCCACCGAACTCATTTGTTCGCCGATCCAGGCCAGCGGCAGGAAGGAGACGAACTCGTCGTCGGGCTCCATTGGGTCCACAGCCATCAGGTTCTTGCCCATGCTGATCAGGTTGCCGTGGGTGAGCATGGCCAGTTTGGGGCGCGAAGTGGTGCCCGACGTGGTCGAAAGAATAGCGAGGTCGGAAGATTTCCCGCGGGCGACCCTTTCCTCGTAAAAGCCGGGGTGCTCTTGCTCATATTCCTTGCCCAGGGCTTCCACGTCGAGGAAGTACATGAGGTAGTCTTCCGTGTAGTTGCGCAGGCCCTTGGGGTCGTAGTAGATGACCTTGTGCACCTGGCCTTCCAGTTGCGGCCAGATTTCAATCAGTTTGTCAACCTGTTCCTGGTCTTCGGCGACCACAAAGGTGGCGTCGGACCGGCTGACAATATCGAGCACCTCTTCGCTCACCGAGTCTTGATAGATGCCCACCGACTTTGCCCCCATAGACTGGGCAGCCAGTTCGGCGAAGAGCCATTCCGGACGATTGTCGCCGATGATAGCCACGGTGTCTTCCGGCTTGAGACCCAGGGCATGCAGGCCCAGCGCGAAATATTTGACGTGGTCGTAATATTGCTTCCAGGTAACGGGTTGCCAGATGCCGTAAATGCGCTCGCGCAATGCCACTTTGTCGGGGGTGCGCTCGGCGTGCATGGCGAGGTATTGAGGCAGCGTTTCAGGCATGGGGGCCTCCTGCTGCACCGGCGGCAAAGGGGAAGACCGCCTGTTCTTCACCCAGGTAAGCCTGCACCACAACCGGGTTCTTGCGAATTTCGTCGGGCGTTCCTTCGGCAATCTTCTGACCGAAGTTGAGCACCGCGACCCGGTCGCTGATATCCATGACGACCCCCATATCGTGTTCAATGAGCACAATGGTCACGCCGTGCTCTTCGTTGACGTCCAGAATGAAGCGCGCCATGTCTTCCTTTTCTTCGCTGTTCATCCCAGCCATCGGCTCATCCAGCAAGAGGATGGCCGGCTTCATGGCGAGGGCGCGCCCCAGTTCCACCCGTTTTTGCAGGCCGTAGGCCAGGGTGCCCACTTTTTTGTCGCGGATGGATTCGATTTCCAGCAGGTCGATGATGTCTTCGACAAACTCCCGGAAGGCAATTTGCTCGCGCTGGGCAGGGCCCCAGTAGATCATCGCGCTGAGCAGGCCGCTCTTCATGTGCACATGGCACCCCGCGAGCAGGTTGTCGAGCACGGTCATGTGTTTGAAGAGTTCAATGTTCTGGAAGGAGCGGGCGATGCCAAGGCGGGCAATCCGATGAGGGCGCTTGCCAATGAGTTCATGGGCGCGCGTGCCATCGTAAAAGGTGATGCGCCCCCGCTGCGGTTTGTAAAGGCCGCTGATGCTGTTAAGAAGGCTGGTTTTACCAGCCCCATTGGGGCCAATGATGGCGAAAATCTCGCTCTGGCGCACCTCCAGGCTCACGCCGGTGAGGGCCGCGACGCCGCCGAAACTCAGGTGCAGGTTTTCAATCAGCAACTGGGTTTCACCTGGCTTGAGACGGCTGCTGTTGAGGGTATGGCGAAAACCTCGCAGCATGGCAACTCCTTGCCTCTCCGGGGGCATCCCCCGGGATGGATGGGGAAAGTGGACAATATCGCGTTTTCAACTGGTCAAAGGGGTGACGTTGGTCATATTGCCAATAGTGTTGCTCATCAGTATGGCATATCTTCGCGGAAAAGTCAACCGGGTTTTAACGGCAAATTAATACTCCCCCCATCCCCGCTACAAACCCTCTTAGCTGGACTTTATCATTTACACATAAGGCCTTTCGCTCAAGCAGGTTGAAAAGCCTTGAGGTAGGGTTGCGGAGTTCAGCCCGCAAAGAATCGCTAAACGAGTCTCTGCGAGCCTGGTAAAGCGTCTTCCCAAGCGACCTGGCACGTACTTTCAAGGATAGCCAGGAGCCCCTGGACCAATTCCCACCAATGCCGGGCGGTCAGGCGTTCTCGCTGCAAGGCGTCGCCGACGACATCATGGCTGACCCTTGCCAGATGTTCGGCCAGATTGGTACAACTGCAGGTGACCGGTGTACTAATCAAATACTCAACACACTGCTGTTTGGCGAGCATGCCCATAGGAATACCTGATTCACGCTACAAGCGAAAGTCCCAACCATTTCATTCAAAACTCCTACAACTTCATTTGCCGGTCACAGGGGCCGAAAGCGGCGTGGGGGTGGGTGTCGGCGTCGGCGGCACCGGCGGCGCCCCCAGAAAGCGCAGGGCTTCCTTCGCCCGAGAACGCAGTTGCTTATCCTGGCTCAGCAGCAACACCTGCTGGAAATCGGCAATGGCTTTCTCGCGCTCGAAAAGGCGGTAATAAGCCACCCCGCGGTTGAAATAGGCCTGATCCAGCCGCTCTTTCAACTGAATGGCCTGGGTGTAATCGACAATGGCCTCCTTGTATTCCCGGCGGCGCAGGTATACATTGCCCCGCATGTAATAAGCCGCGCCATCGTTGGCGTTTTTCTCAATGGCCTGCGTAAATTCGTCCAGGGCATCCGAATAACGCCCTTTCTGGAAATACAGCACCCCCAGGTTGTAATAGGCTTTCGCCAAATCGGGTCTCTTTGTCGCCAACGTTTTCCAGTCGGCTTCTGCTTTATCCCATTCTTTCTGGGCAAAATATACCAACCCCCGCTGGTAATAAGCATCCACCAGGTTAGGCGAAAGTTTCAGCGCCTGGGTGAAATCGGCAATGGCCTTGTCGGTTTCCTGCAAATAGGCCTCGGCAATGCCCCGGTTGTAATAAGCCAGGGCATAATCCGGCTTCAGGCGCACTGCTTCGTTCAAATCCTCGACGGCCTTTTTCCATTCCTTCAGCGCAATGTAGAGATTGCCGCGATTGTTGTAGGCTTCCGGGAAATCAGGCTTCAGGGCAATGGCCTTCGTAAAATCGGCCAGCGCCGCATCCTTGTTCCCCAAATCGCGCTGCACATTGCCCCGGTTGAAGTACGCGCGCGCAAACTTGGGGTTGAGGGCAATAGCCTTGTTCAGGGCCGTCAGGGCTTCCTGCAAATTTTGCGCGCGATAGGCCAAAACGCCAATCACATATTCGGTGTTGGCATCCTCGCCGTTGATAGAAAGTACATGGCGGTAATTTTCGATGGCCTGCTCGTAGTGCTTCTGCTGCGACCCGGCCACCGCGAGGTTGTAATACGCATCGGCATTCTTGGGGTTGAGGGAAACCGCCTTTCGCCAATCGGCAATGGCCTTGTCGGTTTCCTGCAAGGCATAATACACATTGCCGCGGGAGTAATACGCAATGTCGGCATTGGGCTTCAGAGCAATCACCTGCGACCAATCGGCCAGGGCCTCTTTCCATTCCTTCAGGGCAGCAAAACACTCCGCCCGCAGCGCCAACACATCGGGGCGCTTGGGATTTTTGGTGAGTAGCTGGTCCGCGTCGTCAATGGCTCGCTGATACTGTTTTTGCAGGAAGCAAGCCTGTGCGCGCGCCCAGCGGGCGTTCTGGCCGTCGGGGCGAATCAGCAGGGCGCTGGTCCAATCGGCAATGGCCTTATCGAGTTGCCTGGCCTTCTGGTACGCCACGCCCCGCTGGTCATAAGCATCGGCATCGCGCGGGTTCAGCAAAATTGCCTGGCTGAAATCGGCAATACTTTTGTCAGTATCCCCCTTTTGCAACCACACCAGCCCCCGGATGTAAAAAGCCCGCGCGTTGCGCGGGTCCAACGCCGCCGCCCGATTGAGGTCGGTCAAGGCGTTGTCGAGGCGATCGAGGTAGAAATAAGCCGTCCCTCGCCCCACCAGGGCGTCCACCGCATCCGCATCCAGCAGCAGGGCCTGCGAGAAGGCTTCAGCCGCGCCCTTCCAATCCTGCGCGCTAAGGGCTGCCCGCCCTTTGGCGACATAAACCGCGATTGAGGGCGTGGGCGCTACAGGTTTTCCCCCTTTCACGGCTGGCCCCATCACGCTTAGCACGAGGGAAGCCAGCACGACGGCGCCTAAAAGAATCGTGAGCGTGCGGTATTTGCTCAGTTGCCTTTGCAAAATGCCCTCCGGCGGCGCCACGTTGCAGGGCCGCGCCAGCCGGAGTCAGGGCTGGCGCACAACCAGCACGAAGATACCGCTCTTCGTGGTCGTGGCCGTGATGCGCCCAGCGGCCTGCAACGCAGGGAGTTGCTGCACCGAGCCTTCCGACATCGCCCACGCCAGGATGTTCCCTGTTTGCAGCAGGTAGTCGGCCCACACCATCACGTGGGCTTCGCTCCACGCATCGCTGCCATCCGCATGCCAGCGGAGCAATACCGGCACCTTCTGCCAGGTGCGCCGGTCGGGGTTCAGCAGCCACCGCCGCATCGGCAGTTCCACCCACTGGCCCTGGTCGGCATCCCAATGCAGCACTGCAAGGCCTTTGCCTTCCCACGGCTTCCACAACGGGAAGGAAACCGTCAGCGGCATCTGCTCAGGCATCTGGGTCACTTCCTGGCCTTCCGCATCCCACAGGCGGACACGGACGGCATCGAGCAGGCGAAAGCCCTGCGGCAGCGGGGCGGGCAAGTCGGCTTCCCCGAGGTGACCGATCGCCACCAGAGTTGCCCAGGCATCCGCCCCCGTGGGCAGAATCACGGCCTCGCCGCCTTGCGGGTAAGCATCCTGCCTGCCTGTGCCGATGCTCTCCGGCGCTGCCGGATATTCTAACATAACAATGGTCACCCGGTTGTGCGCAACCGCTACCCGCTCACCGCTGCGGGCAATCACCACCACCGGCGCCACCCACGGCTGCGGCTGCGGCTGCGGCTTGCCGCCCACGCAGAACACCCGCTCAATGCTGATGAGCACATCCAGGCCGCATTCCACATTGTAAGCCGTGTCGTAGCCCGGCCCGCCGTCGAGCACGTTCCGGACAGGGCTGGCGTAGAAGGTGTCGTCGCCGCTGCCGCCCGTGGCGTTCTGGAAATCGCGGATGCCGCCCGTGCCCGTGGCTTTGCCGTGCAGCAAGTCCACCGTCACGCCGGTCGTGTAGATGCTGTAATCCAGCGTGTTGACGCCCGCACCGCCATCGAGGAGCCCCTGGCCGAAAGCAAAGGTGCCGCCGTCGTGGGCAAAGCGGAAGAGGTCGTCGCCCAGGCCTCCAATGACCTGCTCGATGTAGTTGTCGGCATGGTAGGCCCGGTCGCCCACGCTGTCGGTCACGGTCACGCTGCCCAGGGTCACGGTCAGGTCGGCTTTCACATCGCCGAAGTCCATCGTGTCGAAGCCGCCATGCAGGCCTTCCTGCACCGTATCGTCGCCCCAGGCATCCTTGAAGTAGTAGATGTTGTTCTGGTTGTCGCCGATGAGCGTGTCGTCGCCGTGGCCGCTGAGGATGTTCTCGAAGTTCGTCAGCGTATCGGTGCCAATGCCGTTGGGGGCGGTGCCCTTCTGCTGCGCCACGCCAGTGGACAGGTTGACCGTCGCGCCCACGGTGTCGTGTGCGATGGAAACCGTATCGTTGCCGCCGCCGCCATCCAGGACGTCGTTGCCGGGACCGCCCTCAATGATGTTATCGTGCCCGTCACCGATGACCGTATCATTGCCGTGACCGGCCCACACATTTTCAATGCTCACCAGCGTGTCGTGGCCGATGTCAGCACCGTCGGCGGTGCCCGCAGGCAGGTTCACCACCATATCGGCCATCGCGTCGGGCTCAGCGTAAGTGTCGCTGCCGCCGCGGCCATCCACATAGTCGTTGCCCATACCCGGCGTGAAGAGGTTGTCGCCATCGGTGCCGTAGAGGCGGTCATTGCCACCGCCGGTCATCGCGTTCTCGAAGTTCAGCACCTCGTCGTTGCCCGTATCCGTCGCCGGATCGTTGCCCGCGCTGTGCGAGTAACCCGCCGCCAGGTCCACCGTGAGGTCATCCAGCGTGTCGGCCTCCTTGAAGGTATCGTTGCCGGCCTCGCCGTCCAGGTAGTCATCGCCGCCATAACCGGTAATCGTATCATCACCGGGGCCGCCGAGGATGCGGTTGACCTTTTCGTTACCGATGAGCGTATCACCCGCCTGGCCGCCGATGATGTTGGCAAAGTTGGTGATACCCATCTGCGTGCCCGTGGCCTGGCCGGAGGTACCCCGCAAGTCCACATACACCGGCGTGGTGTAGGCGCTGTAATCCAGCGTATCGCCACCGCCCTGCCCGTCGATGGTACCCTCCACCCCCGCACCGTCTTCGAACAGGAAGTCATCCGCACCGGTGTTGCCGCGCAGGTTCTCGATGGAACTGAAAGTGAAGTCGCCGTTGAGCACACCGCTGTTCTGGCCGGTGAGGTGCCAGGTATTGTCGCCTGGCGGTGCGGTCAGCGTATCCACCGCGGGCGTCCCTACCACGCCGTCGATGTTGTCGAAGCCGTTGGGCAGGGTAATCTGCTCGGTGCCCTGATAGCCGTCCACGCTGCCCTCGCCGATGAGCCTCAGCACCAGTGGCTCGTTGTAGGAGCGGCCGCTGTAATCCAGAATGTCGTGCCCTGCGCCGCCGTCAGCCATGCTGCTCAGCGTGCCGCCCGTGGCGAAGGCAAAAGTGTCGTCGCCCGTGCCGCCACGCAGGTTTTCCATGCTCTGGAAGGCAAATTCGCCGTTCACATCGCCAGCATCCTGGCCGGTGATGTGCCAGGTCGTGTCCGCATCCGGCCCAAGCAGCGTATCCTGCGTCGTGCTGCCGCCCACCACGGCTTCCACCTGCTGGAAGCCCGCCAAACCGGTCGCTGTGTGGTCGGCCAGGCTGACGGTCACCGCCGAAGTGTAAGCGCTGTAATTCAGCGTGTCGGTGCCTGCGCCGCCGTCTACCGTGCCGGGGAAGGCCGCGCCGTCAGCAAAGGCAAAGGCATCGTCCGCTGCAGTGCCCACAAGACGTTCCACATTGATTGGGCCGGTGCCCCAGTTGTGCAACACGCTGCTGCCGTTGCTGGCGCCGCTGCCGACCACCTGCAAGCCGTCGTCAATGTTGAAGGCCACCGCATCGCTCACGCCGCTGAAGTCGAGCGTATCGGTGCCGCCATCCGCCGCCTCGACGACGGTGTCGGTGCCCCAGCCATCGGCGAAGGCATACACGTCGTCGCCGCCGCGGCCGATGAGCGTGTCGTTGCCCGGGCCGCCCTGGATGCGGTTGGCGGCATCGTCGCCCGCCAACGTGTCGTCGCCGGAGCCGCCCAGGATGTCTTCCACACCACTCACGCCGCCCGTGATGCCTGTGGCAACGCCCGTGAGCAGATCCACGTTCACGGCGCTCGTGTAGGGGCTGTAATCCAGGGTGTCAGTGCCTGCGCCGCCATCCACCGCGCCGTTGAGCACGGCCGCGTCGTTCAGGCGGAAGGTATCATCGCCCGCCTCGCCGTGCAGGTTGAGGCCCTGCGCGCCGCTCACCACGAAGGTATCGGCCTGTGCGCCGCCGATCAGGTTCTCAAAGGAAACCAGGTCCAGCGAACGGCCCTGCGCCTGATACCGGTTGGCGCCGTCCAGCGCCCAGGTGGCGTCCATGTCGGCGCCAGTGAGCGTATCGGCAGCCGCGCCGCCGGTGAGCGCGTCAAGGTTGTCAAAGGCCGTCTGGGTGGTCTCGATGACGCCCTGGAAGCCGTCGGTGGTGCCGAGGGCCGTCAAACGCACGCTCACCGGGGCCGTCGCCGCCGCGAGGCTGACGCTGTCGTGTCCTGCGCCGCCGTCCAGCGTGCCCGGCCACACCGCGCCGTCGGCGAAGGCAAAGGTGTCGTCGCCCGTGCCACCGGTCAGGGCTTCCACCGTGGAAGCATCGTCCACGGTCACCGTGTTGCCCGAGCCATCGCCGACGGTGAGGCTCTGTCCCACATCGAAGGTCAGGTCTGCGCTCACCTGCGAGAAGTCCAGTGTGTCGTTCCCCTCGCGGGGCTGCTCGCGCACCACATCCTGGCCCCAGTTGCCGGTGAAGACATAGGTATCGTTGCCGCCGCGGCCCACCAGGGTATCGTTGCCAGAACCGCCCTGCAGCACATTGTCGTTGTCGTCGCCGTAGATGGTGTTACCCGCCGGGCTACCGACGACATTCTCAATGCCTGCAACGCCCCCCGTGCCTGTGGCCGTGCCAGCCGCCAGGTCCACATCCACCGGACTGGCGTAGCCGCTGTAATCCAGCGTATCGGTGCCGCCACGGCCATCCACCACGCCGCCCACGCCCCCCGTGTTCTGGAAGGCAAAGGTGTCATCCGCCGCGCCGCCGGTCAGGTTCTCCACGCTCTGGAAGGCAAAGCCGTCCACATCGCCCGCATTCTGAGCAGTGATGTGCCACGTGTTGGCCGCGTTCGCGCCTGCCAGCGTGTCGGCCTGGCTGCTGCCCACCATGCCGTTCATGTTGTCGAAGCCGCCGCCCAGCGCCGTTGCCGTCCCGGCATAGCCGTCCACGCCCCCGGCCCCCGTCAGCGTTACCGTCACCGCACTGCCGTAACCGCTGAAGTCGAGGGTGTCCTCAGCATTGCCGCCGGTCAGGTTCTCCACGTTCTGGAAGGTGAAGCCATCCAC